>NZ_CALNBI010000129.1 GCF_937874145.1 uncultured Chitinophaga sp.
GCGTACTGCCGGAAGGCGTTACCGACGAACAGGTGATCGGCGCCTGGAACGCCATGCTGCTCGATTACCCGGTGGCACGGCTGCAGCTGTTGCAGCAGTTGCGCAACCAATACGATTTGTTCCTGCTGAGCAATACCAACGCGATTCACCTGGCGGCGTTCAGCAAAATACTGGAAAAGGAGCGCGGTATCCCTTCGCTGGGCGCTTTTTTCGATAAAACGTATTATTCCCATCTCATGGGCTGCCGGAAGCCGGAAGCGGAGGCCTGGCAGATGGTGCTGGACCAGAATGGCTTGAAGCCAGAGCATACCCTGTTCATCGACGATACGCTGCCGAATGTGGAAGCGGCGCAAAAGCTGGGGATAAGGTCGATCCACCTGCAGTCGCCCGCCACCATCCTGGATATCTTCAAACCGAAAGGATAAGTATTATTTGATTTCCTCGAAATCGATGTAATCGCCATCGTCGCGCTTGCGGACGGGCTCCTGTTGCCTGGGCGGCACCTGTTGCTGGGCCGTCTGCTGTTGCTGCTGCTGGCGTTGCTGCTGCTCGTACTGCTGGCGCATGGCGTCCTGCATGTCCTGCATCTGTCGGCGCACCTGTTTGGTGCCGCGGTATACGGGAATGATAAATTGAAAGATCAGTTTATATAAAAACCATCCCGCGAGGATGTAGAAAATCAACTTTAAAAGAGACATGCTGCAAAGATAGCAGATACCCCCTTTTTTTGCCAGTTTTTAGGATTTCTTTAACGAACGGTCCAGGTTCTGCTGAGCATGGCGGCCACTTCCAGGGAAACCTGTTTGTTGTATTCCCAGGTGAGCCGGCGGTAATTGATGGCGTCGATGATGGTGCCGATGAAGCAAAAGCCCAGTGTGACCACGTACAGGATGCCTATCAGGATCTGGTCGAGCAGAAAGCGGTGGATGCCGTTGGGGCCCACGAGGCCGAGGAGGCAGGTGATGAGGATGGTTTGCGGGTCTTTGCGGCGCGACTGGTATAGGAAGAGGAACTTCTTCCGGGTGTCGTCGTCGAATTTTTTGGTCAGCTCTTCGAGCCAGACCATTTCTTCCTGGTCGATGCCGGGCAGGGCGGCATAATAATAGTTATCCATGTCTGAAGGCGTGAATTTGGATTTTTGCAAGTTGCCCGATCCGCCAGAGAAGGGCTGCGATGGTGGGGGCGCCGAGTTTGTGGGCTTCCCAGCTTTCCTGCCACTGGCCGTGGAAGAGGTGGGAGATGGAATGGCCCAGGCCGCAGCCGGGGCAACTTTCGAAACCGATCCAGCGCCAGAAGCAGAGGCTGGGGAGGTTTGCGTGCGGGTCCATACAGGCGAGCAAAGCAAGGCCGGCGGTCCAAATCGCGAGCTCTGGTTGAATCCGGGATATCATGCGATTTCTAAGATACGGCAAATGCGGCGGACTACCAATTACGAAGTTTGGTAATATGTCTGGTATTGGATTTGCGGGAAAGAAATAGTTTTTGAAATGAAAATAAATGCTAATTTTGTAACGGAATAAAGATTCAAATGAAGGGGACGATGGGAGTCCCCTTCTTCTATTTTGTATGGCAAACGAACAAGTGATAGCGCGCATCAGGGAATTTCTCGACGCTCTGCTGGCGGACAAGCCGGAATATTTCGTGGTTGAAATAAAGATTAAGCCTACCAACAATGTGAAGGTTTACGTGGATGCGGATAGCGGCGCGTCGATCTCCAATCTGGTGTCGCTGAACCGCCAGTTGTATCCCCAGCTGGAGGCGGCCGGCATTTTTCCTGACAACGATTTTTCGCTGGAAGTATCGTCTCCGGGGCTCGATGAGCCTTTGAAGACGCATCGGCAGTTTGTGAAGAACGTGGGCCGGAAGGTGGAGGTGACTTTACTGGACGGTACGGTGAAGGAAGGGAAGCTGACCGCGGCCACCGAAACTGAGCTGACGCTGGAGGAAACGATCGGCAAGAAGAAAGAAATTAAGGTATCTAACATCAATTTAACAGAAATAAAGCACACAAAGGTGTGCATCGTGTTTTAAAATAATATATAACATGGCTAGTATTAACCTGATTGAGTCATTCACCGAGTTTAAGGAGGCCGAGAACATCGACCGGCCCACGCTGATGAAGGTGTTGGAGGATGTGTTTAAGACCCTGTTGCGTAAGAAATATGGCTCAGATGAGAACTTTGACGTGATTGTAAATACTGAGAAAGGTGACCTGGAGATTCTCCGCCGCCGCACCATCGTGGAAGATGGGACGGTTGAGGACGAGAATGCGCAGGTGGCTTATTCCGAAGCCATTCTGATCGAGCCCGACTACCAGGTGGGGGAAGATCTGTATGAAGAAGTGGAAATCCTGGATTTCGGGCGCCGCGCCATCCTTGCAGCCAAGCAAACGCTGACTGCCCGCATCGGCGACCTGAAAAAGAACATCCTGGTAAAGAAATACGGAGACCGCGTCGGCGAGATCGTGACCGGGGAAGTTTACCAGGTATGGAAAAAAGAAGTTTTATTATTGGATGATGAAGGGAATGAACTAATATTGCCTAAATCCGAACAGATACCGACGGATTATTTCAAGAAAGGTGAGAACGTGAGAGCGGTTGTGAAGAAAGTGGAACTGAAGAATAACTCCCCGCTGATCATCCTTTCCAGAACACATCCCTCCTTCCTGGCCAAACTCCTCGAAATCGAGGTGCCGGAAATCTTCGACGGCCTTATCGTGATCAAAAAGATCGTGCGCGAGCCCGGCGAAAGAGCCAAAGTTGCCGTGGAATCCTATGACGACCGTATCGACCCCGTAGGCGCCTGCGTGGGTATGAAAGGAAGCCGGATTCACGGCATCGTACGTGAACTCCGCAACGAGAACATTGACATCATTAACTATACCGCAAACATTCAGCTCCTGATCCAGCGCGCCCTCACGCCCGCCCGCATCAGCCGGATGGAAGTGGATAATGATAACAAGTACGCCTCCGTTTACCTTAAACCCGACCAGGTATCACTGGCCATCGGTAAAAAAGGCGTGAACATTAAACTGGCCTGCGAACTGACCGGCTACGAAATCGATGTGTTCCGCGACGAAGAACAGGAACAGACCGAATTCGACATCGACCTGGAAGAATTCGCAGACGAAATCGAAGCTTGGGTGATCGACGAACTGAAAAGAATCGGTTGCGATACCGCCCGCTCCGTCCTGGATCTGACTTCGGAAGAACTGGTACGCCGCTCCGACCTTGAAGAGGAGACCGTAACGGAAGTGAGAAGGATCCTCCAGGAAGAATTTGAAAAAGAATAAGCCTTCCGCTACCCCTTCCCATAGGGTTGGCTTTTTTGATTGCAGAGATATTTGAGTTATTGTTAAAATGTTAAAAGATTTGCTCCGCCGGTTGGTGGGGATTAAACGGGAAGGACGAGAAAACGATATGCCTGAAGTAACAAACAACACACCGAGATTGCTGGCCGCAGCCAAGGAATTCAACATTGGCAAGGAAACGCTGATCGATTTCCTGGCCGGTAAAGGCTATGATATGGATGGATTCGGTTCTCCCAACGCCCGTCTCACTGCCCAGATGTACCATGCGCTCCAGAATGAGTTCCAACAGGATAAGGCCAACAAGCGAAAAAGCGATCAGATCGCTTTGCCGAAAGGAACGGTGTTAGACGCAGCCAAGAAGAAGGAGAAGGAAGAAGCAGAGCTGGCAGCGAAGAAAAAGGAGGAAGCGGATGCCGTAGCCAAAAAGAGGGACGAAGCGCCCACGGCCAAACCGGAGCCTGCGCCCGAGCCGGAACCCGCTCCCAAAGCGGCCCCTCAGCCCGAAGCCCGCACGGAACAGCCTGCACCGCAGCCTGAACCGGCTCCCGCACCCCAACCCCAACCGGCCGCCGAAGCCAAACCCGAGCCCAAACCCGAACCGGCCCCCGAGCCGAAAAAGGAAGCGGCGCCCGAGCCTAAAGCAGCAGCCAAAGAGGAAGAGGTCGTGAAACCCGAATCCCCCAAGATCAATGGCCCCCGCATCATGGGTACCATCGATCTGGACGCGCTTAATCCCGCCAACCGCAAGAAAACAGCCAAAACCGAAACGGAAGAAGATAAACCGGCCCCCGCTCCCCAGGAGCCCAAACCTGACGCAGAAGACAAACTTGAGCCCAAGCCGCAGCCCGCTCCCGAGCCCAAAGCCGAACCCAAAGCCGCGAAGGAAGAAACCCCGGCGCCACAACCCGCTCCGCAGCCCGAAAAGCCCGCAGCAGCAGTGAAACCGGAACCCAAACCCGAACCTAAACAAGAACCGAAACCGGAATCCAAACCCGCCGCCAGGGAAGAAACCGCAGCACCCGCCGCGCAGACTCCCGCCCCCGCCGCACCCGAAGCACCCGCTTCCCCGGCCGCAGCCAGCGACGCTTCCGGCGACGATGCAGGACCCTCCGTGATCGAAAATATTCAGGCAACACGCCTCTCCGGACCTAAAGTGATCGGCAAAATCGATCTCCCCGTGTCCCAGGACCGCCGCGATAACAAAGGCTTCAACAAAGACGAGAAACGCAAACGCAAACGTATCGTCGTAGAAAAGAAACCCGAGCCCATCAAACCCGGCGAATTCGCCCGCGAAGGCGCCCAGGGCAACCGCGGCCCCGGCCAGCACGGCGGCGGCCAACACGGTACCCAGCAAGGTAACCGCGGCCCCGGAGGCCCCGGCCAGCGCGGCCCCGGCCAACACGGCGGCCAACAAGGCAACCGCGGACCAGGCGGCCCCGGCCAACGCGGCCCCGGCGGTCACCAGGGTAATAGAGGTCCCGGCGGCCATCAAGGCAACCGCGGCCCCAACAACCGCAACCAACGCCCCGGACAGGGCAACTTCGGCCAGGGTGCCCCCCGCGGACCGCAAGACCGTGAAATCGATAAAAACGAGATCCAGAATAAAATCAAGGAAACCATGGCCAAAATGGGTGGCACCACCCGCGGTGGAAAATCCACCAAGGCCAGCCGCCGCCGCGACAAACGCCACGAAATGGCCGAGCGCGAAGCCCAGAACATGGCAGACGGCAACAAGCTGCAGGTAACCGAGTTCCTCTCCGTGAGCGAGCTCGCCAACCTCATGGACGTTTCCTTCGCCGAAGTAATCTCGAAATGTATGGGCCTCGGTATCATGGTGTCCATCAACCAACGCCTCGACGCCGAAGTAATCGAGCTCGTAGCCGGAGAATTCGGCTATGAAGTGGAATTCATCGGTGTAGACGACGCTACCGACGACGATGAAGACGAAATCGTAGACGATCCGGAAGATCTGGAACCCCGCGCGCCGATCGTGACCATCATGGGTCACGTTGACCACGGTAAGACCTCCCTGCTCGACTACATCCGCAACGCCAACGTAGTGGCGGGCGAGGCCGGCGGTATCACCCAGCACATCGGTGCCTACCAGGTGACCACCGCTTCCGGTAAGAAAGTAACCTTCCTCGATACCCCCGGTCACGAAGCGTTTACCGCGATGCGTGCCCGTGGTGCAAAAGTGGCCGACATCGCCGTGATCGTGATCGCGGCAGACGATGCCATCATGCCCCAGACCCGTGAGGCCATCTCCCACTCCCAGGCCGCCGGCCTGCCGATGGTATTCGCCATCAACAAAGTGGATAAAGACGGCGCCAACCCGGAAAAAATCAAGGAACAACTCGCTGGTATGAACCTCCTGGTAGAAGACTGGGGCGGTAAATTCCAAAGCCAGGAAATCTCCGCCAAAAGCGGTATGAATATCGACGTCCTGCTGGAGAAAATCCTGCTGGAAGCCGAGCTCCTCGACCTGAAAGCCAACCCGAACCGCGAAGCTTCCGGTACGGTGATCGAAGCCACGCTCGACAAGGGCCGCGGCTACGTTACCACAGTACTGGTGCAGAATGGTTCCCTCAGCCAGGGCGACACCATCGTGTCGGGCGCGCACTTCGGTAAGATTAAGGCCATGTTCAACGAACGCGGACAACGCGTCGAGAAGGTAGGCCCCTCCGCCCCCGTGCAGCTCCTCGGCCTCAACGGCGCCCCGCAGGCTGGTGAGAAGTTCCGTATGTATGAAGACGAGTCAGAAGCCAAGGACCTCGCCAACCGCAGAGCCCAGATCGTTCGCGAACAAGGCATCCGCACGAAGAAACACATCACCCTCGACGAGATCGGACGCCGCCTTGCCCTTGGCAACTTCAAGCAGCTGAACCTCATCATCAAAGGCGACGTGGACGGTTCAGTGGAAGCGCTCTCCGACTCCCTGCAGAAACTGTCCACTGAAGAGATCGTAGTAAGCGTGGTACTCAAAGGCGTAGGTCAGATCACCGAATCCGACGTATTGCTGGCTACCGCTTCCGACGCACTCGTAATCGGCTTCCAGGTGCGCCCGTCGCTCAATGCGGCACGCCTCGCCGAGAAAGAGAACATCGAAATCCGCACATACTCCATCATCTACGACGCCATCGACGAGCTCAAATCCGCGATGGAAGGGATGCTGGAACCGAAAATCGAGAAAAAGGTTACCGCGAACGTCGAAATCCGCGAAACCTACAAGTTCGACAAGGCTACCGTTGCGGGCTGCTTCGTTCTCGACGGCAAACTCTTCCGCAATTCGCGCATAAACCTGGTACGCGACGGTATCGTGGTGCACACAGGCGAGCTGCAGTCGCTGAAACGTTACAAAGACGATGTGAAAGAAGTCGTTTCCGGTATGGAATGCGGTCTTTCCATCAAGAACTACAGCGACCTCAAAGTCGGCGACATCGTCGAAGGCTTCGAAGAAGTGGAAGTGAAACGTACCCTCTAAACATCCTGTTGCGGCGGGTCTCAACGCCCGCCGCAATTCCGAAATTTTTGTTAAATAGATTAGCCGTCTTTGTGCGGCTAATTTTTTATCAGTTACTTTGAGAAGACAGTAGCATTTATATGAAGAAATTTGTCATATCTTCCTTCGCCGCCATGTTCCTATTCCAGGTAGCCGTGGCGCAGCAGAAAAAGATTATTGCCGACAAGATCGTCGCCAAGGTGGGTGAAAAGATCATCCTGCAGTCCGACATCGAGTCGGCCATGGTGGATATGCAGCAGCAGGCCCTCGAAGGGGTTCCCCTTCCGGCCAACGCGCCCTGCGCCGCCATCGAGCAGATCATTGCGCAGAAGATCCTGGTACTCCAGGCCGAGCGCGACTCTCTTCCCATTTCCGAATCCGACGTGGAAGGCCGTATCGAATCCCAGATCCGCTGGGCCGAACAGCGCTACAACGGCCGCGAGAACATGACGAAAGTGACCGGCTACACCATCTACCAGCTCCGCGAACGCTTCCGCGACGCCATCCGTGAGAACATGCTTGCCAAAGCCATGCGCGACAAGATCGTGAACTCCGTGAAAGTGACGCCCACAGAGGTTCGTACCAACTTCGAGAAAATCCCGCAGGACAGCCTGCCGTTCTACGAATCCGAACTCGAAATCGGCCAGCTCGTGATCCTGCCCAAAGCCAGCCGCGAGATGGATAAGTACGCTTACGACCGGCTCATGGATATCCGCAGCAAGGTTGAAAAGAAAGAAGGCGAATTCGGCACCTACGCCAGCCTTTACTCCGAAGACCCCGCCGTTCGCGAGAACAACGGTGTATATCCCCTCAACCGCTACGACAAAAACTGGGACCCGGAATTCCTTTCCGCCAGCTTCCGGCTGCGCGAAGGCGAAATGTCAAACCCCGTGAAGTCGCAGTTCGGCTACCACCTGATCAAGATGCTGAAGCGCGCGGGCGACAACGTGACCGTGCAGCACATCCTCCTCAAGCCGAACGTGATGACCAACGAAATCAAGAACGCCATCCAGAAGCTGGACACCATCCGCGCCAACATCATCGCGGGCAAGACCAACTTCGCGGAAGCCGTATCCAAATACAGCGACGATCCCATGGCGAAATTCAGCGGCGGTATGCTGACCAACCCGATGACCAACAGCACTTTCATCACCATCGACCAGCTGAACGACCCGTCCACCAAGGACATCGTAATGCTGATCGACTCGCTGAAACCGGGCGGCGTTACCAAACCGATCGAGTTTACCGACGAGCAGGGCCGTAAGGGCGTTCGCCTCGTGTACCTGAAAACGCGTACCGAACCGCACCGCGAAAACCTCCGCGACGACTATTCCCGCATCCAGCAGCGCACCCTCCAGGAAAAACAGGCGACCGCCCTGGCCAAATGGCTGGTAGACAAGGTGCCGACTTTCTATGTGCATGTGGAAGACGAGTACAAACAGTGCGAGAATGTGACCAAATGGTCAGCCGCCAACACCATGGCATCCAATTAATGGATTTCAGCAAATCATGATACTATCCCGGCACCTCCAGTGCCGGGATTTTTTATGCCGGCAACCGGTTATCGGCGGCCATGGCCCGTTTCCATGCAAAATACCCTTCCGCGCCCGCTGGTAGTGCATTTTGGAGGATGCGGCCGTTTGGAAATTTAAGCGTAACTTTGCGACTTCAATTTTACAGCATGAGTGATGCGATTAAGCATGAATGCGGCCTGGCATTCATAAGATTAAGAAAACCATTCAGTTATTATCAACAGAAATACGGAACGGTTTTCTACGGCCTGAATAAGCTGTACCTTCTCATGGAAAAGCAGCACAACCGTGGGCAAGACGGCGCAGGCCTGGCCACTGTAAAATTACACACCGAGCCCGGGGTGCCTTTCATGCACCGCATCCGGAGCGCGCAACCGCAACCCATCGGCGACGTTTTCGGGAAAGTCCGCGACGAAATTGCAGAGATCGAAAAGTACCAGCCCGAGATCACCCGTTACCCGGGCCTCATGAAAGGGCACGTCCGCTTCCTGGGCGAACTGCTGCTGGGGCATCTCCGTTACGCCACCCAGGGCAAAAACGACGTCGAACTGTGCCATCCCTTCGTAAGATATAACACCATTCCCGCCCGCAACCTCACCATGGCCGGAAACTTCAACCTGGTGAATGTGGACGAGCTGTTCAGCTTCACGAAAGTTTCTCCCGGCGACAAACATAAGAACTCCGACCTCGCCGCCATGCTCGAAGTGGTTCACCACTTCCTTTGCAAAGAAGACGAAGCGCGGCAGAACGGGCTCGATGTGAAGAATATCCTCAAGCAGGCGTTCTCCATGTTCGACGGTGGTTATCATGTGGGAGGGCTCATCGGTTCCGGCGATTCCTTCGTTATCCGCGATCCCCACGGCATCCGTCCTTCTTATTACTACGTAAACGAAGACGTGATCGTGACCGCCTCCGAGCGCGCCGCCATCCGTACCACCTTTAACGTGGGTGAAAATGAAGTGATGGAGCTCATGCCCGGCAACGCACTCATCGTGAAGGAAAACGGCGAATACTCTATCGAAGAGATCATCCCCGCCCGCGAGCGCCGCGCCTGTTCATTCGAGCGGATCTACTTCTCCCGCGGCA
>NZ_CALNBI010000130.1 GCF_937874145.1 uncultured Chitinophaga sp.
AAAAATAGAAGGACCGGCCGCAAAGGATTTCCCAGCAGCCGGTCCTTCGCTTTTTTAATAAGGATTCGTGCCTATTCTTCCGCGGAACCCGCTCCCGCCCCACCCGAAGGTGGAAAGGCACACCCACCGCCAAAGGAACGCCCCAAGGAATTCATTAACCTCAGCGCAATCATGATAAGTTTTTACTGTAGCCGTACCCGGCTCCAATAAAAACGGCTGACCCGGAAAAGGTCAGCCGTTCGTTTTATATGGCAGTTTCGTTTATTCGTTCTCTTTCATACGCGCCGCGGGATTCTCGCGCCATTTTTTAGCCCGCACGGAAATCCACATGATCAGATCCTCCTGGTTGATGGTGCGGAGCATGCCGTAGCTGGGCGTGTAAATGTTGGTGAACTGCGTGAGGGAATCACCCTTGAGGCCGGTTACCTGACTCACGAAGCTCTTGGAATAGCGGTAATCGACGAACTGCTGGCGCTCGTTTTCGTCGTAGAGTTTCTTGAACTTGCGAAGGTCCTTTTCCTTGCGGGAGCCGCGCGTGAAGGGACTGAACACCAGCCCGAACCCGCCGTCGGTTCTTTTTTCGGTATTGACCAGCGTCTTTTCCTTCGATTCGAGGAAAGGCCTGAATTCTTCGTACCGCGCGATGGAATCGAGCTGATAGGCGTTCCATTTCCCGGAAACTTCCACCTGGGGCAGGAAGCGCTCCCGGGCTTTCAGGCGGATATTGGCAACCTGCGTGCCGGCGAGGTTAACCACCTTTACGCTATCGGAAACATATCCGATGAAAGAAACGACGATTTCGTCGCCCTGGCGCGCGGCGATTCTATAAAAACCGCCCTGGTCGGAGAAGACGCGGGCGCCGGTTTGTTTATTCCGGACCGTTGCGGGATATAAAACAAGCTTGCCGTCGGAGCTCGTGATCTGGCCACGAAGGGTAACGGGCGTTTCGATCTGGGCCATTGCCGGTAACGAAGCCGCGCCGCACACAAGGGTCAGCAGCATGGTAATCAGGTACAATCTGGTGGGTTTCATATTATTCTAACATTTGCGTCCGGAAAATAGTTAAGACACGAATGTAATATAAAAAAGCAATTCCCGGAGGAATCGTCTTCCCCGGGAATTGCCCGTAATTCGTGTTGTTACAGGGAACGGATGATCGAAATCACCTCGTCCCTGGTTATACCGAGTTTAATCTGAATCTGGCGGATGAGACGGTCGTCTTTCCCCTGCTCATAGGTAAGATCCGTCTCCGTCAAATCGGCGAACAGCTGCTTCAGTTTCGCCTTGATCTCGCTCCACCGGTCCTTGATCATCAGGATGTCCATGACATGACAATTTATGGGTGAACTAATGAGGGGTTACAACCATAAATTCAAAGTCTGTGCCAAACAACCGTCAGGCCCCGCTAACCTGGATAGCGGTCTGGAAAAGCGCACTATGCCCCGGCTCCACCGTCACCAGCCCGATGCCATTATTGAACGCATTCGGCGCGCCGGTCAGGTTCTCGATGGCGATGCTGTCCCGGTGCGGCGGCGTATACACCTGCAGGATCGGGTAGCTTTTATCGGGATAAAACGCGATCCGGATGTTTTTCTCCGGGTCGGTCAGCGTGCAAAGCGGCTGACTGGCGGCAAAATCCAGCAGGAAGGAATTATCCAGGCTCACGCCATTCATGCTTTTCCCCTGCGCGAACTCGCTGTACGGCAGCACTTCCCCGGTAGGGATGAGCTTTTCGTCGAACTCCACGATGCTGGTGCTGCTGAATTGCAACTCCAGCCGGTCTACCGGCGTACCCGTCGTGAAATACGGGTGCCAGCCGTCCATCATGGGAACGGGTGCGTTATGCAGGTTGAAAACGGCCGTGGTTACCTGGAGCGTTTGCTCCGGCAGCAGGCGGTACTGCACCTCGCAGCGGTAAGGGAACGGGTATCCGGGATCGTCGCCGGCGTAGTGGTGCTCAAGGGAGATCTCGGCAAAGCTGTCGGTCGCCTCTTCTTTGATGAGGGTGAAAGCCTGGTCGAACAGCAGCCCGTGGATGGGGGATTTGCGGATGGTGTAATCCGTCCCCTTCCAGTTGTAAGCGCCATCCTTGATACGGCAGGCGAACGGGCTCAGCTTTACGCTTTTGAAACTGCCCGTTACCCCTGCATGCAAGTCGGATTCGCTTTTGTAGCTGTCTATTACATTGATAAGACCACTCCCGTGCGGCACGCTGAACGCATGCAGCAGGGCGCCATATCCGGGTATGACCTGTACTTCCGCGCCTGCATCGTCCTGCAGCGCGATGATGGAAAAGCCGTTCTCTTCTTTATGCGTGATACTGAATGCCATGCTTCGATTTTGCCCTAAATATACAGCCTAAATGTACTGGTTGATGATATTTTCCAGCCATTCCTGGCGGCCGCTCGTTTGTTTCGGTTCGCCGTTGGCGATAGCGAAAGCACGGAGATCTTCCAGCGTCAGCTTGCCGCTTTCGAATTCCTGGCCTTTGCCGGAGTCGAAAGAGGCGTAGCGGTCTTTCCGGAACTGGCGGTAAGGCGATTCGCGGAGCATGCGGTCGGCCACTAAAGCCGCGCGGGCAAAAGCGTCCATTCCGCCGATATGCGCGTGGAAAATATCTTCGAGATCAGTGGAATTACGACGGGCTTTTGCGTCGAAGTTCACGCCGCCGCCTGCGAAACCGCCGGCTTCGAGGATCACCAGCATGGTTTCGACGAGCTCGTTGAGGTTCATGGGGAACTGGTCGGTGTCCCAGCCGTTCTGGTAATCGCCGCGGTTGGCGTCGATGCTGCCCAGCATGCCCGCATCTGCCGCTACCTGCAGCTCGTGCTGGAACGTATGACCGGCGAGGGTGGCGTGGTTGACTTCAATGTTGAGTTTGAAATCCTTGTCGAGCCCGTATTCGCGGAGGAAGCCGATCACGGTGGCGCTATCGTAGTCGTATTGGTGCTTGGTAGGTTCGCAGGGTTTGGGCTCGATGAAGAAAGTACCCTTGAAGCCCTGTTTCCGCGCGTAATCGCGGGCCATACCGAGGAAGCGGCCGAGGTGGTCGAGCTCGCGTTTCATATCGGTATTCAGCAAGGTCATGTAACCTTCGCGGCCGCCCCAGAACACGTAGTTCTCACCGCCCAGGGCGATCGTGGCGTCGAGGGAGTTTTTCACCTGCGTACCGGCATAGGCTACCACGGAGAAGTCCGGGTTGGTGGAAGCGCCGTTCATATAACGCGGGTTGCTGAAAACGTTGGCGGTGCCCCAGAGGAGCTTCACGCCGCTGGCTTTCTGTTTTTCTTTCGCATAATCCACGATGGCCTGCATGCGCTTTTCGTATTCGGCGATGGAAGCGCCTTCGTCGACCAGGTCGATGTCGTGGAAGCAATAGTAAGGAACGCCGAGTTTGGTGATGAACTCGAAGGCGGCGTCCATTTTATCTTTGGCGGACTGGATCGCGTCGCTGGAAGCGAGCCAGGGGAATTCTTTGGTGCCGGGGCCGAAGGGATCGCCGCCGGTGCCGCAGAAGGTATGCCAGTAGCTCACGGCGAACTTGAACAGCTCGCGGAGCGTTTTGCCGTTGATGGTCGCATTCTCGTCGTACCACTTGTACGCAAAAGGATTGTCGGATTTGGGGCCTTCATATTTCACGGCGCCCACTGTCGGGAAGTACGTTTTGTTACCTGTGATGATCTGCATTTGTAAAGATTTTATCTGTTCGACAATATTTGCTGCAATTTCACTTTCCAGTCGGCATATGCATCCTGGTAAGCCGCATGTGATTTGGCGTCGGGCGAGATGGTGGCGAGGCAATCCATGCCGCGGAAGGCTTCGGGGAAGGATGTGAACACCCCTGCGCCTACGCCCGCTCCTCTTGCCGCGCCCTGCGCGCCGTCTGTATTATACAATTCGATCTCGGCCCCCGTGGCGTTGGCGAAGGCTTCCCGGAAAAGGGGGCTGAGGAACATATTCGCTTTGCCCGCGCGCACGCGGTTGATGCGCAGGCCCATGGACCGCATGATATCCATCCCGTAAGCCAGGGCGAACACGATGCCTTCCTGCCCGGCGCGCAACAGGTGCGCGGGAGAATGGATGCCAAAGTCGAGCCCCTGCACACTGGCGCCGGGGAGCCTGTTCTGCAGGATCCTTTCCGCGCCGTTGCCGAAGGGGAAAACACGCAGCCCCTCCGAACCGGGAGGCGCCGTAGCCGCCAGGTCGTTCATCTTATCATACGCCATCCCGCCGGAAACCTGCCGCAGCCAGCTGTTGAGAATGCCCGTTCCGTTGAGGCACATGAGCACGCCGTTGCGTGTTTCCTTTTCGGTATGGTTGACGTGGATAAAGGCGTTGACGCGGCTCTTCGCATCAAAGGCCGGCTGGTTATGGACGGCGTACACCACGCCGGAAGTGCCCGCTGTAGTGGCGGCTTCTCCGGGCTGGAGCACATTCAGGGAAAATGCGTTGTTCGGCTGGTCGCCCGCGCGGTAAGTAACCGGCGTGCCTTCCTTCAACCCCAACAATTCCGCCGCCGCTTTCGATACTTTCCCCTGCTCACCGAAGGTGGGAACAATGGGCGAAAGCAACGCGGCATCGATCCCATATAATTCCAGCAGTTGATCCGACACTTTGCCTTCTTTGAAGTCCCAGAAGATCCCTTCTGAAAGCCCGGAGAGTGTAGTGGCGGGAACACCGGTGAGGCGCATGGCGATGAAATCCCCCGGCAGCATGATGTGCCGGATCTTCGCGTAGAGCGCAGGCTCGTTGAGCTGCACCCAGCGGAGCTTGGAAGCGGTGAAGTTACCCGGTGAGTTCAGGAGGTGCGGAAGCGTGTAG
>NZ_CALNBI010000131.1 GCF_937874145.1 uncultured Chitinophaga sp.
CTGGCCATCATCGATAAATACCAGCTCCGCGACCGCATCGCTTCCGGCATTCTTCTGCACCTGGAGCAGGGCGCCGCGGGGCTGGTCCCTGAAACCGCGCGCCCCGGGGAGCTGCCGCATGCCACCCACGTGGTGGCGGCGAGCAACCGCATCGCGCTGGAAGCCGCGGCACAAAAAGCCACGGAACTGGGTTATCACGCCAAGATCCTCACCGACAACGCTACCGGCAGGGCCCGCGAGCTGGCCGCTTCGCTGGTGCAACAGGCGCTGGCTTATGACGGTCCTTTCCCTGCGTGCCTCCTCGCCGGCGGAGAATCCACCGTGCAGGTAGCAGGCAACGGCCTGGGCGGGCGCAACCAGGAACTGGCGCTGGCAGCGGGCATGTTGCTGAAAGATGCGCCCAACATCACTTTCCTCGCCGCCGGCACCGATGGTATCGACGGCCCCACCGACGCAGCGGGCGCCGTCATCGATGCGGAAACCCTGGCACAGGGGCCCGATCCCCTGCCCTTCCTCGAAAACAATGACAGCTGGCATTACTTCCATCAAACCCATACCCACATCCGCACCGGCCCCACCAACACCAATGTGATGGATCTGGCCGTGATTCTCATTCAAGCCCCCGCAAACGTTTGACAAATTCCTTTCAGATAATTTGCTTATCTGGTTCGTAATGCTAATTTTGGGAAACTAAAAAAAATCGCAAGTTTATGCTGAGAATGGAACAGACCTGGCGGTGGTTCGGCCCCAAAGATCCGGTGAGCCTTTCCGATATCCGGCAAGCCGGCGCCACAGGTATCGTTACTGCCCTCCATCACATTCCCAACGGCACTGTATGGACCAAAGAAGAAATCATGCAGCGCAAACAGGAGATCGAAGCCGCAGGCCTCGTATGGTCTGTTGTGGAAAGCGTGCCCGTGCATGAAGACATCAAGACGCAGACCGGCCGCTTCAAAGACTACATCAAAAACTACCAGCAATCGCTCCGCAACCTCGCGGCATGCGGTATCTACACCGTTACATATAATTTCATGCCCGTGCTCGACTGGACCCGCACCGACCTGGCCTACACCGTGGAAGACGGTTCCAAGGCCCTCCGGTTCGACAAAGCCCAGTTCATGGCATTCGACCTCTTCATGCTCCAGCGCCCCGGTGCGGAGAATGATTATCCCGAAGAAGAAATCTCCCGCGCCAAGGAGCAATTCGACAGCATGACGGCCGACGAAAAAGCGCTGCTCCAGCGCAACATCATCGCCGGCCTCCCCGGTTCCGAAGAAAGCTTCACCCTCGAACTTTTCCAGCAGGCGCTGGATAAATATAAAGACATCGACGCCATCAAACTCAAGCTGCACCTCTTCTACTTCCTCCAGCAAATCGTGCCGGTAGCCGAAGAAGTGGGCGTGAAACTGGCCATCCACCCAGACGATCCTCCGTACGCCATCCTCGGCCTCCCCCGCGTGGTGAGCACCGAACAGGATGCCCGCGAACTGCTGGCTACTATCGTTTCCCCTTCCAACGGGCTCTGCTTCTGCACCGGCTCCTACGGCGTGCGGGACGATAACGACCTTCCCGGTATGATCGACCGCCTCGGCGATCACATCCACTTCATCCACCTCCGCTCCACCAAGCGCGACGCGCTGGGCAACTTCTACGAAGCCAATCACCTCGAAGGTGATGTGGACATGTACAGCGTGGTGAAAAACATCCTTGCCGTCATGAAGCGCAGGGGCGTTTCCATCCCCATGCGCCCCGACCATGGCCACCAGATGCTGGACGACCTCCACAAGAAAACCAATCCCGGCTACAGCGCCATCGGCCGCCTCCGCGGGCTAGCCGAACTGCGCGGCCTCGAAATGGGGATCGCAGGAAAATAATCTCACTTTACTTCAATGGATAAAAAATAGCCCGGTCTTCGAAAGACCGGGCCTTTTTTGTTTAAACACACACTACGAAAACAAAACCAATGAAACGGTGGTTATTGTTTCCAAAATTCTTGTCCGCTGAGGTGCATCAGCTCCAGCCCTGCCAGCGATAACTGGTACTGGTACTGGATCTTAGACAGCTGCGCTTCGAGCAGCGAGGTCTGCGCGTTCTGCAGGTCGAGGTAAGTGATCACGCCGTTGCGGTAGCGGCTCTGCGCCAGCGTAAGGGCGCGGTTCGCCTGTTGCAGCAACACTTCTGCTGTTTGCAGCCTTTCCCTTCCGGCCGACAGATCAGCGTTTTGCTGCGCCGCTTCTTTCTTCAGGCTTTCTTTCACATCCTGCGTATGCAGCTTCGCGATTTCCGCTTCGGTGGCGGCCATATGTTCCTGTGTGCGGAGTTTTTTACCGTTATAGATCGGCACCGAAAGGCTCACGCCGGCGTAGTAATTGAACTTCGGCGTGGTGATCTCGGGCAGGTATCCATTCTTGAAACCCGTACCGGCATTCAGGAACAGCGAAGGCTTATACTGCGCCTTCGCGATATCGATACCGGTTTCCGCTACTTTTTCCTTTTCCAGGGAAGTACGCATCGCCGCATTATGATCAAAGTCTTCAGCCGGCGGAATGGCCCAGGCGAAATCGGAATGCACCGAATCTTTCAGTTGTTCGCCCGTGAGGTATTCCAGCGCGGCGAGTTGTTTTTGCAATGAATTCGTGAAATCGACTTTCTTGTTGCGGTACGATTCGAGCTTCACGCGGGTGTTGATGAGATCGAGGTCGATTGCGTCTCCGTGCTTCAGCTTGTTTTCCACCATCGTTTCTGTTTCCTCCAGCAGATGGATGTTTGCGTCTTGCACGGCGATGTTATCCTGCAGGAAAGTGATGTTCAGGTAGACGTTGGCCACCTGGTAAGCGAGCTCTTCGCGGGCTTCGGCGGTTTGTACGCCCAGGAGTCCCGCCTGCGCCTGCGATTTCCTGATCTGGCTGCCGGATTTGCCGAAATCGAGCAGCAGCTGCCTTGCTTCGATGCCGGCATTGATGTTCTCGGAAGGCACCGGCTGGAAAGTGAAATCGCTGCCGGGCAATTGCACTTTGGGAACCGGGTACACATGGCTGTAAGTGGCCGTTCCGCTCACTTCCGGAAGGCGGCTTGTTTTGGCGAGGGTGGTCTGATCGGCGGCGATGCGCTGTTGCGTTTCCATCGCCTTGATCTGCGTGAAATGGGAGAATGACTGCTGCACGAGGGTTTTCAGCTCCCCGGGGGCCGTTTGTGCGAAAGCCCCTCCGGTCGTGCAGGTCAATATGATGATCAGTGCTTTTTTCATGTTCTGTGTGTTTTTGATATCAATGCGCATGTTCCGCCGCTTCCTTCATGGCGTCGGCGCTGAGGTTCCTTTTCTTCACGAACAGCATCAACGGCAGCACGCAAACGAAGAAGATCCCCACGATGCGGAATGCGTCGAGGTAAGTGAGAATATAGGCCTGTTTGGTGACGAGCCCATCGAGCATCGACAAGCTCGCGCGATGGGCGTCCGCCACCGCCATTCCCTTTGCAGCCAAAGCGTTGCCCATTTGCTGGAGGCGCTCCGTGGCCACGGGGCTATCCGGCCCCACATAGGGCAGCAGCTGCGTACGGTGCTCCAGGTACTGGCGCGCCACGTAAGTGTTCATGAACGCGATCCCGAAGGAACCGCCCAGCTGGCGCAGCATGTTGTTGATGGCGATCCCCTGCGGCATTTCCCTGGGCGTTAGTCCCGATACCGCCTGGTTGGTGAGCGGCACGCTCAGCATGGCGGAGCCGATACCCCGCAGCAGTAAGGGCCAGAAGAAGAACATTTCTCCCGCATCCGGACTGGCGGCAGACATCCAGAAGCAGAATATCGCGAACATCAGGAAGCCGGCGGTAATGAGATATTTCGGCGGAACGCCGCGCTGGATGGCTTTACCTACCATGGGCATCATAATCGCCGCCATGATCGCCCCGGGAAAGAGGCTTTCACCGGTGAGCGTGGGCGTATACCCCATGACGCGCTGCATCCAGACGGGATACACGAACATCGAACAATAAATCCCCATCCCCATGATAAACGTGAGCAGCGTCGTGATCGCCAGCGTCCGGTTTTTAAGTACATGCAGGTTGACGGCCGGTGCATCGGTCCGCAGTTCCCACCAGATGAATGTGATGAAAGCCACGGCCGCGGCCACGGTGAGCACGGTGATGTGCGTCGCTTCGAACCAGTCTTCCGACTGCCCTTTCTCCAGGATGTATTGCAAACTTCCCACCCAGATGCAGAGCAGCAGGATGCCGAAGTAATCGATCTTGATGGCTTTCCGGTTGATGTTGTACTCGTTCGGCTGCTTGTCGATGAACGAGAAAACGAGGAACGCGGCGATGATGCCGATGGGAACGTTGAGGTCGAAGATGAGCGACCAGTGGAAATTATCCACGATGATCCCGCCGAGCGTGGGACCAACGGTTGGACCGATAATCACGCCCATCCCGAAGATCGCCGAAGCCGTGGGCCGTTCGTAGATCTCGAACGTATCGAACAGGATCGACTGCGAAGTGCTCAACAGCGCGCCGCCGCCAACGCCCTGCAGGAAGCGCCAGGCCACCAGTTCCCACAGGCTGCCCGACTGCCCGCACATGTACGAGGCGAACGTGAAGATGAGAATGGAAGTGAGGTAATAGTTTTTACGGCCGAAATAAGAAGCAAGGAACCCGGTCATGGGGATCACGATCACGTTGGCGATGGCGTAAGCGGTGATGACCCAGGAAGCGTCCTCGATGGTGGCGCCGAGGTTGCCGCTGATCTGCGACAGCGCCACGTTTACGATCGTGGTATCGATCAGCTCCAGCATGGTGGCGGAGATGACCGTGGCCACGATGATCCATTTGGCGAGGCCTTTTGGTTTCGCTGTCATGCCCTTAATATTTTAAAGCCACTTCCACGCTCAGGCCGGCGCGGAGGCGGTCGAGGTATTGGTCGGCGTTGTCAATGGAGATTTTAACAGGAACGCGCTGAACGATTTTCACGAAGTTGCCGGTGGCATTGTCTGGAGGCAGCAGGGAGAATTTAGCCCCGGTAGCACGGGAGATCGCCGTTACATGGCCCTTCAGGTGCAGGTCGCTGAAGCCGTCTACTTCAATGTCGGCCTCCTGGCCTACTGTGATATGCGCCAGCTGCGTTTCCTTGAAGTTGGCCACGATGTAGAACCCGTTCTCGTCTACAATGGTGAAGAGGGGCTGCCCCGCCTGTACGAACTGCCCCGGCTCGATGTTCTTCCTGCCGATACGGCCTGCGATATTCGCCGTTACATGTGTGTAGCCGAGCTTCAGTTTGGCTTGTTCCACCGCTGCCTGCTTGCTGGCCAGGAGCGCTTCCGCCTGCTGGACCTTCGCGGCCGCTACCTGCACGGAAGACTTCGCCAGGGTGATATTATCCTGGGCGGCAAGGTATTGTTTGTCGTTGGTGAGGCTGGCGGCCCTGGTATCGTCGAGCTGGCGGTTGGTGATAGCCTGGTCGTCGAACAGGGCCTGGTCGCGGCGGAGGTCGGCCGAGGATTTGTCTTTCCGGACGAGCGCCACCTGTGCATTGGATTGCGCTACGGTGATACCGGCACTGGCATTGGCCAGGTTGGCCCGGGCCGTGGCCAGATCGGCTTCGGCCTGCCGGGCGTCAGCCTCCGCCTGCCGGAGGGCGATGCGGTATTCTTCGTCGTCTATGGTAACGAGCGTATCGCGCAGTTGAACGTTCCCGTAATCCTGTACGTTGAGACCTTTTACATATCCGGCTACCCTGGCGATCACGGGCGCGGAGTGCCCTTCTACCTGGGCATTGTCGGTGGTTTCGTGGTGGCGGGCGTACATCCACTGTTTAATGCCGAAAATGGCGCCGATAATGAGAATGGCGATGAAGATGAGCCTCGCCACGAGTTTGCCCCTCCGGGGGCTTGCGGGTGCAGTTTCCATGATGTGTGTGTTTTTCAAGAAATGGCGCCAAAGGTAAACTCAGTTTACCAAATAGACAAATAAGTTGACCTTTTTAAATTTTTATTATCTTTGTATGACAAAAGGCGATTATTTTTAGCCATTCATCCAAAACTGGCCGCACGATTATGACTACAACTGACAGAGACAAGCAACTGGCTGATATTATTGCGCTTCGACCAAAACTGTTGATCAGGCTTTTGAGCATCGTCAAGAAAGATTACGACGCTAGGTTAACGGAGCATTTACAAAAGAACGGGTACGCCGATTTCAAAATCGGGGACATGGTGCTCATGGCGAACATTTCCACGGAAGGAACGATTAACAATGAACTGGCGAAAAAGGCCCGCATCACCAAGCAGGCGATGAGCAAAGTGGTGAAAAACCTGGAAGCCATCGGCTACATCATTACCCGCAAGCACGAAACCGACAACCGCGCCACGGTGATTTTCCTCAGCGAAAAAGGGAAGCAGCTGATGATCGATATGTTCGGCGCCGTACAGGACATACAATCCTATTACACCACCATCATCGGGGAAAAAGACGCGGAGCTCCTCCGCGACGTGCTATTCAAACTGGCGGTAGAACTGCATCCCGCCATCGTCAACGGCACGCCCTGACGCACACATTTCCCCGGAAATTTTGTGAAGTACCGGTACTATTGCCGGCAATCGTTCATGCATCCGTTTGCTGCAGAATAAGGCCGCTTGCGGCGTGCTATGCAATGCATTTAAAAGCAGGTGAAACCAGCTGCCCATCCCTATGCAGCCGCCGTTGCGTCGCACACTTCAGCATCTGTGCATTTATTAAACATAGCCTGTATTTATACCTTCAAATAATATGTAACAAAAAATTTCTCTATTCCTTTTAGCACTATTTTTATTTCCATCCATAAATGGATGGAAATAAAAATAGTGCGCAATTCAATGAAAGGATATTCACATACAATCAACCCGAAAGAAATCGACGCTATTAAAGCGTTGGGATTCACCATTAAAACCGATATGGCAGATCTATATGCTTTTATCCGGGAAAATTTCCCCAACCTTGATTTACTATCGCTGTTGGCGGGGATTGTGCCAATTTTCTCGCAGGGAACAACCTTGAGGATTGTTAAACGGATTGTATCAAAAGACAAACCGCCAAGACTAATTATAGAAATTGAAAACGGAAATCTTGAAGACGAACGTTCCGCCTGGGGACTTCGTAGAACTTTCGTCAGGGAAGATGAAGAATGTATACTACTAAATGACTATTTACAAGTTCCCACCCAATACCGGAACAAAGGTGTTGCAAAATACATTTACAAGAATTTCCTCCAGCAATGATTAAACATAGGTGTACGTCGATGCAGACTGTTCGCTGTGAGAGAAGGAAGCGTAGTTTGGGCTAAATTGAGATTCAACGCAATATATCCAAGAGAAGTGAAGGAAATACTGGCATTAGCAAAAAACAAACTGCAAAACAATGAATTTCAAGCCATCGAAAGGATATACAACAATTATTACAAGAAATCCCCACAAGGCCAGGCCTTTCCGATATTCAAATGGGCAGAACTCCCTTTTATGGAAAAAGTATTGATAAGCTGTTCGTGGCACGGTGAAGTCGATTTGCACGATAGACAGCAATTGGTTAATTTTATATCACTCGTATCCGAATAAAACACAAACAGTCATGAAAAATGAATCTGCACATATTGGCGACGAATTGCTCAATAGCAGCAATTTGACTGAGATGGACAGAAAGTGTATGACAGTCCTGCAAACTGTAACGGACGGCGACTTTACATTAACAGAAGCATTGAAACTCTACGAAGTTTTACCGGCAGACTTTATGCATTTCCTTGCCGAACAGGTAATTGCCTACTTATATAAGATTACTGCCGATGCAACGTCTTCAAAGCTCCATCACCTGATCTCCGCCAACTGATCATGGACCTGGCGAAAAAATTATCGGCTATTGATAAAGAATCTCCAGAAGTAATCAGCCATTACAGCCAATTAGCCCGCCAAATTCAGACAGAAAAAATCTGATTATCATAACTCCTGTACAAAAAAAAGATGCCGGCTCAGACGAGACCGGCGTTATCATATTCCACGTCTACAGTAAAACTTTGAATAGCTTTATTGTGAATACAATTCTTTTTCCTAAATATTAACCATCCATATTTCAGGATGACGGACGGGCAGGTTGCGCAATACCTCCTCCACTTCCGAGCCATGGGGCAAACGCTCCCACAACCGGAAATAATCCTCCCTCCCATAGGCCGCGGCCGCAAACAACAGAAAGGGATGCGCCATTGGCCATTCGTCCCAATACATCACATCTTTGCCGTAAGGCCATAAATTTTTATGCTGAACGTAAGGGAACATAAAGGATATGCCTTTGCCAACCGATCTCCCTGCGGAATCTTCAAATCGCCAGATCCCCCCGCCCCGCGGGCCCAAAATCTGGCAAATAGTGGTCATGGCATCCAGATTGAATAACGCATAACCGTAAGGTTTTGTTCGTCGCAGTTCCAGCGGAAAGCTGCCGTCCTCCGCCATCTGGCCGGGCAACAACACTTCCCGGTACCGGCGTTCGCAAAATTCCAGCCACGAACTGTCTTTCAAAAACGAAGCAAACGCCGCTACCTGCATCGCCCAGCAGGTGCCGTGGTTGTTCTTCGCATTCATTTCATCTTTACCGTATGGGTGCTCCGTCATCCATTGCAGGTATTCCCTGAACCACCGGCGCACCGCTTCCAGCTCCCGCCCCCTGATTACGCCGGCCTTTTCCATGATCCGCAACGCCTGCGCCACCTCCAACAAGTGAATCGTATCGATGATGCCGATCCCCCGGCCGGTAGCCCTCCCCTTGATCGCCTGGGCATACAACAGGTGCGGCGCCATCCGCGTCGCACTATCCGCAAACCAGGCCAGGATATGCCGCTTCGCATGCTCCAGACGCGCCTTATTCCCATCGGCCACGTACGCCGCCGCCAATGCCCCTGCCACCCGGCTAAACCGGACCATCGCCTGGCGGTGCGCCACGAAGTTCCCGGGGTTCGTTTGCCCGTCGCGCTGCACGTACGGACTATCCGGATGCTTCGGGTCCGGCCACCAGTAATCGCCTTCGGAGCAAAAGTCGTGCCTTCCGCCGGCACTGCGGCCGCACCACGCTGCGGTGACTGTTACCGGCTGCTGCTGCATGGCCCAGGCCGCATCTTTTCGGATCTGCGCAGAACGCACTGCCAATGCGCGCTTCAGCCAGTCTGTTTCCTGCGCCAGCAATGTATGCATGCATAACAGGCATATCGGCAGCAAAAGCAGTTTTCTCATTATTTCGCTTTGATCGTCGTTTTACCTTTTTGAATGAGCACCGCCTTATCCTCCACTGCCGGCAACCGGAGCTCCGGCAGCTTATCCGGCTCGGCTATGCGCTTGTTCACCGCATATCCGTAATCCTTCAGCCCCCCGCTGTTCGCTACGGCAGCCGCCGGAGCGGCAATATCCACCGGCACATTGGTCCGGATAATCCGGCCTCCGGCATTCTTGGCCGAGCGGATGTCCGCCGTAACCAGCTTCCCGTTCTTCCAGGTGATATCCACTTCCATCCCGCCTTTTACTTTCAATCCCTTCACACTGCCATTCGGCCAGGCAGACGGTAACGCGGGCAGCAGATGGATCACGCCGTCGTGGCTCTGCACCAGCATCTCCGTAATCCCGGAGGTGACGCCGAAGTTGCCGTCGATCTGGAAGGGCGGATGCGCATCGAACAGGTTGGCGTAAGAACCGCCGCTGTTATCGGCCACGCTGATGGAATCCATTTCCGCAAGAAACAATTGCTTGTTGAGCATCGTGTACGCATGGTCGCCGTCTTCCAGCCGCGCCCACCAGTTGATCTTCCAGGCTTTGGACCAGCCGGTGCCGCCATCGCCCCGGAGGAGCAAACTGCGTTTGGCCGCAGCAGCCAGTTCCGGTTCCCTCCGCGGTGTGATGGCGTTACCCGGGAAGAGGCCGTAGAGATGCGACAGGTGGCGGTGCTTGTCGTTGGGACCGTCCCAATCGAGGTACCATTCCTGCAACTGGCCGAGCCGGCCCGCCTGGAACGGGTACAGGTTTTTCAGCTTCTGCCGTATCTGCGACACCAGTTCCTTATCGCGCCCCAGTATTGTAGCCGCCTGCGCGGTGCGGTTGAGGAGGTCGTGGATGATGGCGATATCCATCGTAGAAGCGATGCTCACGGAACCTTTCCGCGCACCGTTTATCAGGAAGTTATTTTCGGGGGAAGTGGAAGGATTGGTCACCCAATGCCCCGCTGTATCCTTCACCAGCCATCCGAGCATGAATTCGGTGGCCCCCTTCATGAGCGGGTAGGCGGTTTGAGCGAGGAAAAGACTGTCGTTCGTATACGCGTAATGTTCCCAAAGGTGGCGGCAGAACCAGGCGCCGGCCATGGGCCAAATGCCCCAGCGCGGATCGCCCCGCGGATCCCGCCAGTCGAACCCGCCGGAAGGCGCGGTAATGGCCCAGACATCGGCGTTGTGGTGAACGGTCCAGCCGCCCAGCCCGTAATTCACTTTCGCCGTTTCTTTCCCGTTCTCGGCGAGCTGACCGATAAACTCGAACAGCGGCGTGGCGCATTCAGACAGGTTGGCCGTTTCCGCCGGCCAGTAATTCATTTCGGTGTTGATGTTGGTCGTATAGTTGGAGCCCCAGGGCGGCTGCACTTTATCATTCCAGATGCCCTGCAGGTTCATGGCCGGCCCGCCCTTTCTCGACCCTGCGATCATAAGATACCGCCCGAACTGGTAAAGAAGCGTAGTGAGCTGGGGATCACGGTTCCCGCCTGCCTGGGTGTATTCTTTCAACCGCACGTCTGTAGGCTTTATGGAAGAAGAGTCTTGCCCCAGGTCGAGCGCCACGCGATGGAAAAGCGGCTGGTAATCGGCGAGGTGCCTTTGCAGCAGGGTATTGTATGTCATTTTTGACGCATGCTGCAACGGCGCCAGTGCAGCGGAGTCCGGCCGGCGGCCATGCAGCACCGGGTTGTTGAACGGACCGTTGAAGCCCGTTCCGACGGAAACGAGCAGCGTCACTTCCGTGGCGCCCTGGATATGCAGCTGCTGGCCGTCGGCGAAGGATTTGCCATCGGTCAGCCGGGCTTTCACATGCACTTCGTACGGTATGCCTTTAGCCGGATCATATTCAATGCCACGCTTTTCATACGGCCGGTGCGGCACGTACGAAGGGCACTGCCCTTTCATGACCAGGTGGTCGCGGTCCATGGTGGTCACCACCGACTGCATGGGGTTGCGGAAACCCACGGTGAAGTCCAGCGCCTTTTTACGGCTGCTTTTCCAGCGGATCACCAGGAGCTGATCGGGGTACGACACGAACATCTCGCGCGTGTATTCCACCCCGTTATCCTTATATTTAACATGTGCCCGGGCCGTGTTCAGGTCGAGGGAACGCTCGTAGCCGGAGGCGTTTCCGGCATGGGCAGGTTTGAGGAAAAGCCCCCCCAGTGTGAGGTAGCGGGCCGAATAAGGGCCGAGCATCAGCCGGCTGAGCGAGTCTGCCTTCAGGTATTCCCCGTTCCAGAGCGCCTGGCGCACCAGGGGCAAGGTGTTGTAGGCGCCGGGATTGTTGCCTACTCCGGGCCCGCCGCTCCACAAAAACGCTTCGTTCAGTTGCAGTTGTTCTTCTTCCACCCCACCAAAAACCATCGCCCCGATGCGCCCGTTGCCCACCGGCAGCGCCTGGTTCCAGTTGGCCGCAGGCTGGCGGTACCAGAGTTGCAATAAGGGATCGTGTTGCTGCGCCATCGCCACCGTAGCGGTACAGCACAGCCAGGCAGCCATCCAGCCTTTGAATCTTCTGTTCATATCGGTATTACACACTTTTTATTCGCTCCGGAAAATGCTTTCCCGTCCACAGGCATACGGCCAAAGCCGCGGCGCCCATGGACTTCAGGAAAGCTTGAATGGATTGGAAAAGTACATGATACTACTTTTCATAACGCGGTGCCCCGCAGGGCATATACATACATACTTGCTGTTGACGTTGACGACGTGTTATTTAGGCAAACGTTTGCAGCGATTCATACACGCTTCCTTTCAATCGGTGCCGCAAACCTGGATCCGAAATTATGCAATCGGTTGCAGTAATCAAAACATTTTTTTAACGGATACTGATACTGGATTCGCCAATCAGAGGGCGGGACTGCTGAA
Organism: uncultured Chitinophaga sp.; assembly: GCF_937874145.1. Classification (GTDB taxonomy): domain Bacteria; phylum Bacteroidota; class Bacteroidia; order Chitinophagales; family Chitinophagaceae; genus Chitinophaga. The sequence goes on from NZ_CALNBI010000131.1 coordinate 12,128, forward strand.
CCCCAATCTTTTCAGTCCCGTTTTTACTTCCGGGCAACTCATGAAAAGCCGCCACAGCAGCCCGCTGCGGTAGTTTTCTATCATCACCACGATCGGGCCCTGGTCAATGGCCAGGTACTGGTAATCAAACCAGTTCGTGGTTTCGTTGAAGGCATCATAAAAGCCATACTCACCCCAGAGGCGGTCGCCCAGCTTGTCGTAAAAATGACGCATCGCCTGCATGGAATATTCCGGGGTATAGGGGAACGACGATAAAGCCGCCGTAGGCGTGATCACGCCCAGATCGTTCGTGGGGCTATGCGCATTATAGAATTCATGGTTGTCGCTGGCGGTAAGGCCCCAGCATTCCGGCCCGTAACCTTTGAATTTCTTTGGATTGTCGATACAGTATTGCCGGTTGATGAGGGTATGGTTGCGGTTCTGTTCCCAATAGTCGGCATACTGATCTTTCAGCCCGCGTGGATCGAGGCCGAGGAAAGAATAATGGGCGAAGAAGAGCGGCCCTCCGTACGGAAAACCCAGTGGCAGCTTGATACCGAGATATTCATTCCCGTTATAGAAATGCGTATTCACCGCCCAGCCCTGGTGATAGGCCTTCGGCGAAATGGGATAAGTGGGCGAAGAAGCCGCCAGCACATAGGCGATCAGGCATTCGTTGTACCCCCGGATCTGGTGGTTCATGGCCCATCCCTGGTTGGGCGACCAGTGCCAGTACAGCACATCCTGCCCGCCCTGTGTGTACCAGTTCCATTCCGTTTCGTTCCACATCCAGCCGATTTTGTCGCGCAGCTCGCGCTCTTTGGGTGCATCCCGGTCGAAATACTGCCGGACGCACAGCAGCCCCTGCCACATGAAAGCCGATTCCACCACATCCCCGCCGTCGTCCCGGCGGCTGAAGGGCACCGTTTTACCCGTGCCGCCATGCATCCAATGCGGCCAGATGCCATGGTAATGGTCGGCTTTCAGGAGGAAGTTGACGATCTTCAGCAACCGGTCCAGCCCTTCTTCCCGCGTGATGAATTTTCTTTCAATCCCCACCAGAATAGCCATCACCCCAAACCCGGAACCGCCGATCGTGACGGTATCGGGCGTGATGGTGCGTTCCGGCGCCAGGCCGGAAACGGGATGTGCGAACTTCCAGAAGTAATCGAAAGTCTTTTGCTGGACCAGCGTCACCAAAGCAGTATCCCCCAGCTGCTGCCGGGGGATCTTTTTTTTCTTCTGCTGCGCATGCAGCGCTAAAGGCAGGAGCAACGCTGCCACACATAAAACGGCGTATTTACGAAGCGTATCAATCATATCCAGGATTTTGCGTCAGTCGGTTATTGGAAAGTACGCGTTGCTCCTGCGGAATGGGGAACAACTCGTTTTTATTATCTACGAAAGCCTTGCCGTGCGCGCGCAGCACCTGCCCGGCGCGCCCGGTGCGCACCAGGTCCCAGAAGCGGTCGTGCTCCATCGCCAGCTCTACTCTCCTTTCCTTCCAGATCTTCTGGCGAAGGTCGGCCTGCCCGCCGTTCGTTGCCGCCGGCAAGCCCGCGCGCCTCCGCACGATGTTCAGTTTCGCCAGCGCTTCGGCCCCGTTCCCCAGTTCATTCGCGGCTTCCGCATACTGCAGCAGCAATTCGCCATACCGCAATACGCGGAGGTTTTTCGGTGTACGGTCGGGGCTCCCGCAGTAGGGTTCCTGCGTCCGGCTGTGATAGGCTTTGTAATTATACCTGTCGTTCTCCACGGAATCGCGGCTTGGCACCCGGAAGCCATCCCACAACACCGTTCCGTTAGGCTGGATGGTGATGATGGTCGCGTCTTTCCGCTTGTCGCCCGGCTCATAAGCAGCGGCCAGGTCGGCACTCGGATTGTTAAACCCGAAACCGAAATCGGACCATCCCCTCCTCGCACGAATGCCCTGGCTGTTGGCATACAACTCGATAGCCGCGTTGCAGGCGGCGTTGGTGCCTGTCTGCACTTCAAAGATGGATTCGATCGAATTGGCGCCCTTTGCCCGCCAGATGTCGGCGTAATTGGACAAAGTATCATACAACCCGGAATTCACCACGGCCTGCGAAAGGTTGAAAGCGTTTTGCCAGTCTTCCCGGTACATGTAGACTTTCCCCAGCAGCATCTGCGCCGCTCCCTTCGTTACGCGCCCCACCTGCGTGGCGCCTTTCACCGGGATGTTATCCACCGCAAACCGGAGATCGCCGATGATCAGCTGGTAAATATCTTCAGCGGAAGCGCGTGTCTGGAACTCGTCCGAATTGGCTTCGTCGGGCGTTGGCACCCGGTCGAGCTTGGGAACGCCGCCGTAAGTCCTTACCAGGTTAAAATAAAAATATCCGCGCAGAAAACGTACTTCCCCGATCAGCCGGTTTTTATCTGCTTCCGGCAATGGGCTCAGGGGCAATTTATCCAGCGCCTGGTTGCAGCGCGCAATGCCCTGGTACAGCCCCGTCCAGTAGTTTTGGACAATGGGATTGGTGGCGGTAAAGGTGAAATTATCGATCTGGAGGGCAGGCTCATAGTCCTGCGGGGTGCTGCCCTTATCGGCATCGTCGCTGGAGATACTCGTGAGGGTGATGAATTGCAGCCCATGGATATCCGGCCCGAAGCCGCCCAGCCACATCACGTTGTACACGCCGTTGACCAGGTCGATGGCCGCCGTGGGGTTTGTCCGGATCTCATCTTCCGTTACCCGCCCCTGCGGCGGAATATCGAGAAAACTCTTTCCGCAGGCGGCATACAGGATCATAGATCCAATCAGCACAGTGGGTATATAAAACAGTTTTTTCATGTCGCCGTTTTTTTTAGAAAGTGATGTTCAACCCTAACGCATATGTACGCGTAGTGGGATATGGGCTCAGTTCTATGCCGGCTTCGAGCGGACTGCTGCTGTTCTGCAGGCTCAGGAAGCCATCCTGTTTCGGGTTGCTGGAAATCATTTCCGGGCTGAAGCCGCTGAAACGCTTCACCGTGAACAGGTTCTGCGATGTCAGGTACACGCGCACCCTTTCTATTTTAATTGCATCCAGCACATTTTTAGGCAACGAATACCCAACGGTCAGGTTGTTCAGCCGGAAGAAATTCCCCGACTCCACGAAATAAGTGGATGCAGGCGTATTACCATACAGGACGCGCGGATCGGTGGCAGAAGGCCGGCTGGCCGTCCAGCGGCGGTCGGCGTAATCCGACTCGATATTGTCCGTCACTTCATACCGGAATGCCTTCTTCCCGTTGTAGATTTTATTGCCGGCGTTGCCGTAAAAATCCATGCTGAAATCAAGCCCTTTGTAATTGAACCCGGCATTGATGCCGTAATAAAATTTGGGTTGATACGATCCCGCATAAATACGGTCCAGGTCGTTGATGGCGCCGTTGCCGTCCACATCGCGGTATTGCAAATCGCCGGGCTGCGCATTCGGCTGGATCTTCTGCCCGTTCTTATCCACATACGCATCGATGGCGGCCTGGTCGGGGAATACGCCCATGGCATCCAGCACGAAGAAAGAACCGATCGGCTGACCGTTGTCCGTTTTGGTGATATTACCCTGCTGCCCCACGCCGCCGCGGAACAATGGCTGCCCCTGGTTGAGGCCTGTCACCTCGTTGTTGTTCAGCGTCATATTGCCGCCGATGTTGTAACTGAAATCATCCGACAGGTTATCCTTCCATCCCAACGTAAATTCCCAACCCCGGTTAACGAACGAGCCGGCATTCGTCGTGTATTCATTATCCGGATCGCCGAGCAGGCCGGGAATTTTCACGGTCACCAGGGCGTCTTTCGTTTTCTTGTTATAATAATTCACCTCACCCGTCAGCCTGCTTTCCAGGAACGCGAATTCAAGGCCGAAATCATATTCTTCGGTGGTTTCCCATTTCAGGTTGCGGTCTTTGATATCGGCGAGGTTGGTACCTAATGTGGGCGTGCCGTTGAAGAAATACAGCAGGCCTGAGTTGGCGGTGAGGATGTAGAGGTTGGAAGCGATGTTGTCGTTCCCGATGCGCCCCCAGCTGCCGCGGAGCTTCAGGAAGCTCAGGGCGCCGTCTTTCGGCATCCAGGGCTCCTCAGAAATCACCCAGCCGGCGCCCACCGCCGGGAAGTACCCGTTCCTGTTATCGGAAGGGAAGCGGGACGACGCATCGTTACGGAACGATACCGTCAACAGGTATTTATCCGCATAACTGTAATTGACGCGCCCCAGCCAGGAACGGCGGGCGTATTTGTCGCCGTCGGCCGTGTTGGTGGAAGTGTTGGGGTCCCCCGCGATGAGGTACCACATATCCGGACTGTTCGGCACATTCCTGCGCAGCCCTTCGAGATAATTCCCTTCATATTCCTGCGAAGTGAAACCGGCCAGTACGGTGAGGTCGTGGCGGTCGAAGCGTTGCTGGAACGTTACGGTATTATCCCAGATCCATTCCGTCCCTTCTTCCTTCACCATGGTGAGCTGGCTCTCTGGCCGCTGCTGGTTGCCGCCGGCCACGAGGAATGTGGTTTCATCATTCAGGAAGGCGGCATTATACCGCCGCCGGTTCTGGAACCCCTGGTTGGCGCTGATGCTGCTGCGGAGCTTGATGAATTCCCATGGGCTGTATTCCAGGTACCCCGTTCCCTGCAGGCGGTTTTCCTTGTAGCGGTCGTTGACCTTATCGATGGACAAAATGGAATTGCCAACGTTCTGGAACGCGGAAGTATTGCCGTATTTGCCATCCCGGGTGATGGGGATCACGGGAGCGGCGCGGTAGGTGTTGTTGTACACTTCGGCGAGGTTCACGTTCTGCGTGGTGTTGTGCATGTACGACACCTGGGCCACGAATTTCAGGTTATCGGCGATGTTCCATTCGTTGTTGGAGCGGATGGTGAAGCGGTCGTATTTGTTACCTTGCACAATGCCTTCGTCGGTCAGGTAACCGGCGTTGAAATAGTACAGGAATTTCTCGGTGCCGCCGGAAAGGGAGACGTTATGTGTTTGCTGGAATCCCTTGCGCAGGAGCGCGCCGTACCAATCGCTGTTGGCCCCGTAATCGGGAATGGTGACGTTGGGGCCCGCATCTTTCAGGTAATCCGTGTATTGCGACGCGTTGGCCATTTTCACCTGGTTCGCTACTTCCCGCCAGCCCACCGTCATATTGTAAGCCACTTCCATCTTGCCGGCGCGGCCGCGCTTGGTGGTGATGATGATCACTCCATTGGCCGCGCGCACACCGTAGATGGCGGAAGCGGATGCGTCTTTCAGCACGTCCATCGTGAGGATATCGGCGGTATTGATATTGCGGATATCGTTCGTCAGTACCCCGTCCACTACGTACAAAGGTTCCGCGCCTGCGAGCATACTGCCCGTACCACGGACGCGCACCTGCGGTTGCGAGCCCGGCGCGCCAGAGCTCACGATCTGCACACCCGCCAGCTTACCCTGCACGCCTTGCGTAGCGGTATTGACAGGCTGCGCCGCAATGGCTTCGCCGGAAATGCTTCCTACAGAGCCCGTGAGGTCGCGCTTGCGGCGGGTGCCGTAACCGACCACCACCACCTGGTTCAGTTCGCTGGCTGAGGATTCCAGCACAATATCGATCACCGAACGGCCGCCCAGCGGCACTTCCTGCGGCGTATAACCGATATAGGAAAATATCAGCACGGCATTGGCGTCGGTCACATTCAGGGAATAAGTACCGTCAGGCTGGGTGACGGTTCCGGTGCTGGTTCCTTTGATCTGGATGGTAACCCCTGGCAATGGGTTCCCGTCTTTGTCCTTTACCGTCCCTTTCACGGGGTCGAACGGCGGACCGGCTATCGCGGCCTGTGCATGTTCCGTGGAAAAGAACAGCAGTACCGCGACAAACATGAGTAAGCCTGGTTTCATACATCAACGAGTTTTGAATGTCAGTAAATGGGTTGAAAGGAAAGGGCTAAACAGGCGGCGTACGGGGAAAAATAGGGAGAACGACTGCATATACATTACAATCGACAGGAAATGAATGTTCAGTGCTGTTGGCCATTTCAGCCCCCAACAGAGCATTCGGGCAATAAAAAACCCTCCCGGTACAACTACCGGGAGGGTTTTAGCAGATATGTTAACTGCATCAGGGCTGCACTTTGGCGGCGGGGCGTCTTTCGGTGCCGGGCATTTTGCGGAGTTCGTCGCCGAGCGACTGGCGGTAGTTATCGGCGATGGCTTCGAGGTCTTTCACGACCTGCGGGAACACTTTGCTGACGTCCGTGGTTTCGCCGGGATCGATGCTAAGGTCGTACAACCCGCCTTCGGTGGGCACGTCGGGCGCGGGTGCGGGGAAGCCGTCGTATCCGGGGGGATTAAGGCGGTAGGTGCGGGCCTTATGGGGGAATACGAGCTTGTAATTCCCTTTGCGCACGGCTTCCAGGTTGTTGACGTTGTAATAGTATACGAAATGCTCACGTGGATTGGCGCCCGGCTCGTTTTTGAGCAAGGGTAGGATACTGAGCCCGTCGATCTTCCGCTTGGGCAGATCCGCGCCGCAAACGGCCGCTACCGTTGGCAGGATATCGATCGCAGCGGCCACCTTGTTGCAAATGGTGCCGGCGGGAATTTTCCCGGGCCACTGCATAATGCAGGGCACGCGCTGGCCGCCTTCCCAGCTGGAGCCTTTCCCTTCGCGAAGGCCGCCGGTATTGCCGGCATGGTTGCCGTAATTGAGCCAGGGACCGTTGTCGCTGGTGAAAATCACAAGCGTATTCTTGTCTAGCCCGTTTTCTTCGAGTGTTTGCAGGATGCGGCCTACGGATGCGTCCAGTTCCATCATGAGGTCACCGAAGAGCCCTGCACCGCTTTTCCCCCTGAATTTTTCCGACACGGCAATGGGCACATGCGGCATGCTGTGGGCCATGTAAAGGAAAAAGGGCGACTTTTTATTCTTGCGGATGAACTCGCAGGCCCGGTCGGTGTAGATGCCGGTTAGTTCCGCCTGGTCGTCGAGGCTGCGGATAATGCGGCGGGTTTCGTTCCCTTCGATAAGCGGCAAGGGCGGGTAGCGGGCGCGCCATACTTTGGAAGTTTCCGGGTAGGGCTTGCCGTCGTAATGCACGGGCCACATGTCGTTGGAGTACGGCAGGCCGAGGTATTCGCTGAAACCGTTCTGGAGCGGGAGGTACGGCACTTTCGAGCCCAGGTGCCATTTGCCGACCATGCCGGTTTTGTAGCCCTGGTCTTTGAGGATTTCCGCGATCGTTTCCTCTTCCCCGTTCAGCGCGATTTTGGAATCGGGGTTCAGGGCGTTGTGGATGCCGATGCGGTTGGGATAGCAGCCGGTGAGCAATCCCGCCCGCGAAGCGGAACACACGGCCTGTGCGGCGTAGAAATGCGTGAAACGCATCCCCCGCGCCGCCATCCGGTCGAGGTTAGGCGTGGCGTACGGACCGCCGCCATAGCAGGCCGGGTCGCCGTAGCCCATATCGTCCATGAAAATGATGATGACGTTCGGTTTGGCGGGCGGTTGCGGCTCTGCTGGCACAAAGCTCGCCGCCATGGCGGCCGCCAGCGACAGAACGAAACAGGTGGTGATGTTCTTCAACATGGTTGTGGATTGACGCGTCAAACGAGTGGGTTGTATGTATACGCTAATGTAATAAGAATGAAGGGATAAGCATATCCCTTCCATAAAACACCGATGTCTTACCCATATCTTACCCCTTTATGAGGGTAAGATATCCCCGGCTTTACCCCCTGGTTAATCTGCCAGAATCAGTTCTATGACGGGTATTTCCACGCCGGGCTTGATGACGGGCAGGCTTAGATTCAGGTCGTTGGCGCCAAGTTCGCTTTTGATCCAGTGGCTGACGGGCGCGCTGATCTTGATTTCGGAGCCATCGTGCAGGAACTGTGCGTACTTGATCTTGCCTTTATAACCGGGCAGTGTGAAGTTCTGCAGGGGATAATCGAGCAGGTGGACGTATAGGCGCTTCGTAGCGGGATTGAAAGTAAGCAAGCTGTGCTCGGGGCGCGCGAAGGAATCGGGGGCCTGTGTGCAGCCGTAGATGGCGCGGCTATTGTATTCCATCCAGTCGCCCATGCCGGAGAGCGCCTTCAGCGCGCGCGCGTCGAATTTGCCGCGGGCGGTGGGGCCTACGTTGAGGAGAAGGTTGCCGCCTTTGCTGACCGTTTCGGCGAGGAGCACGAGCAGTTGCTTATTGTCTTTCCAGGTGTTTTCATCCCGGTAATAGCCCCACGAACCGGAGAAGGTCTGGCAGGTTTCCCAGGGTACGCGCTGGCCGTTTACCGTGGGCCAGGCGGGCACTTTGAATTGTTCAGGTGTGATGAAATCACCGCCATCGGCATACTCTTTCAGATCAAGGCGGTCGTTGACGATGATGCCGGGCTGGAGCTTGCGCACCATTTTGATGAGATCCACGGAACCCCAGTCGTTATGGTCTTTCCCGCGTTTACCGGGGTAGGAGAAGTCGAGCCAGAGCATATCGATCTGGCCGTAATTGCTGAGCAGTTCGCGCACCTGGTTCATGAGGTAAGTGCGGTATTTGCTCATATCGCGGTTCTTGTTAAGTTCGTCATATTCTTCGTCGGTCCGTGGCCGGTGGGCATGGGTGCCGTCGATGGTGAAGTGGGGGTGGTGCCAGTCGATGAGTGAATAATAGAACCCGACGCGGAGGCCTTCGGCGCGGAATGCATCGACCCATTCGCGGATGAGGTCTCTTTTGGCGGGCGTGTTGGTGGCTTTATAGTCGGTGTATTTCGAATCGAAGAGGCAGAACCCGTCGTGGTGCTTGGTGGTGATGACGGCGTACTTCATGCCGGCAGCTTTAGCACTGCGGGCCCATTCGCGGGGGTTGTAAAGATCCGGGTTGAAGAGGTCGAAGTATTGGCGGTATGCGGCTTCGGAGATATGTTCGCGTTGCTGCACCCATTCGTGGCGTGCGGGGAGTGCGTACAGGCCCCAGTGGATGAACATGCCGAACCGGTCGTTGGTCCACCAGGCGAGGCGTTTTTCTTTTTGTGCGGGTGTTTCGTTGAACAGCCGTTTTTCCTGGGCGGTGGCGGAGAGGCCGGCGGCGCAGAGGAGGAGGAAAAGGAGTGATCGTTTCATAGCAGCATCTGTATTTTAATAGCGTGCGGCAAGATAGTTTACGGGGATTGGGGTGGATGGTAGTTTTTTGGCATTGATTGGGTGAATTTGAATTTTGCGGAGCAATTGGGGATGAAGGAGGGTAATGCGCCATTCGATTCTCCGGTGTTACATGGAACATGCTGGCTGAAGGATCACTATGATCGTTGGGGAATCAGCCCACAGTTTGTTAACTCGATATTCATTAACAATTAATTAACAACCCAGGCAATCAAACAGCATTAACATCGCATCAGGAGTTATTTTTTAAAGATGAAACGTTTGTTGTTAGCCATTGGTTTGGCAAATTCGTTCATAGGCAGGGCACCCGCAGGCACATCAGCGCCGGCGGGCTTTTTATATGTATAAACGTCTGCTGTGGCGGATCCTGAAAATTGGCAAAACATGCCCGGCCGATGGTTGCCTGCTTTCCCGGCGCCATTCACCCGGATAGGAAAAGGCCTCTTTGAGGCCGCCGGCCGAATGGTATTAGCTACCCTTTGGGTAGCTATTTTATTTGTTAATAAAAATCAAAATATGACATATTTATAACATGGCGTTAACACTGGTCAAAACGGCTGTAACGTAATATTGATGCATGATCTACGCTCCAAGTTAGCCATTAGGAAGGCAACCTCTTTTATGAGGTTGCCTTTTTCAAATAGTTCGTTCGGTGCTGTAATAATGCAGGGCTGCGCCGTAATTTCGGAGAGAATCCTATCGAAGCAAAGTAGTACTGTATTATTCGTTAACCTTTTAAACCAATGCCCGCGAATGATGTGATTTTTTATTTCAGCTTAAGACACAGTAAAGCATTCCATTCCGTCCAGGACACATTCGTAAACAACATTTACAATTTAGCTTAAACCCCCTGTTGATCCATGCCAAAGCGTTATTTTGAAAGACTACAGACCATCGACTACCTGATCCGTATCAAAGGCACCGGAAAGCCCGCCCAGCTGGCCAAACGCCTCCGGATCTCGGAAAGAACCTTGTACGAGTTCCTCAAGCTCATGAAAGACCTGGGAGCCCCTATCGAATACGATAGATTCAAGGAAAGTTATTATTACGGGGAAAAAGGTGGGTTCAATATCAAGTTCACCAAACTGCTCGCCGGACTTACCACGGCCGTCCCCGCCCTGGTCATCTGCATAATGCAAATGACTTAGCATTAATTCTTCATGACCAACACGCCGGTTAACAATCAATTAACTCAAGCGTGATCACCTTAAAGCTATTTTGTTGTCGTAATCACGTTATGGCAACAAGGTAGCTTTTTGCCATGGCGTCTACCCTCCGTCTGACCACTGCATTGCTACATCCAGACTGTGCTGGCCCCAACTATCAATTGCACGAGCGGGTTTCTGTCCAGTTACCGGCCTGCAATTTTTCTGCGGCAGCACCGATCCTGAGATACAACGATTTTTATACGCGGTTTAGATCGATACGATCAACTTAGATGCTTAGACAATGCAGGTTTCTTTTCAGTCACCTGCCCCTTCACCCAGCCGCGTTTATCGTCCTTCCAACCGGATCATATCTTCCCAGCGCCGCCCTCCCCGCCAGGCCGGCCCTTTCGCATAAGCGAACTTCCCGCTCCCGCTCGTCAGCCGCACCACCTCCCGCCCTTCCGCCGCGAAATGCCAGATATACTGATCTTTTACCTCCCCGCCTTTCACAGGGAGCAATTGCAGCTGCAACAGGCCGTCCATTTCCCCAATGCGCAGGTCCATCCCCCAGCCCGGCGTGCCTTTCATCTCCACGATCAGCAAAAAATCCTTTCCGTACCGCATGGGGAAACCCTCGCTCCGCCCCGGATGGCCCGCCGCCAGGCAATTGTTGACCGTGGAGCTGTCTTTCAGCACATACACGACATACTCTCCCGTTACCCGGCCTGCCGGCAGCGTATCGCTGAAGGCGGACTGGCCGCAGGGGGACAAGTACCGGTAATCGCCGATGGGGATGTACGAAATGACGGGGGCCTGGTTGCGGGCGGAGGGAGTATTGCAGCAAGCGAGCGCCCACAACATTGGAATTAACACGCGCATCCGGTAATTTACGAAGAACCCGGCTATGCGCAAATTTTCACCAATACCGGCTGTCGTTTATCCAACCGTAGCATTTTCACCCGTTTCCGGCTATATTTAAATCATTATGCACCACGCTCTACTGACGATGCTGACGGTTACCACCCTGGCCGCGTCCGCCCAACAGCGGCCCGACCAAACCCTTTCCTTCAGCCAACCCGCAACTCACTACCAGGAAGCCCTGCCGCTGGGCAACGGCACCCTTGGCGCCCTGGTTTACGGCCATCCCTCCCGCGACCGCTTCGTGCTGAACGAAATCAGCATGTGGTCCGGCGGCCCCCAGGAAGCGGACAACGATACCGCTTACCGCATCCTGCCCCGCATCCAGGAGGCATTGCTCGCAGGGCGCAACAAAGACGCGCAGCAACTCCTGCAACAGTATTTCATCTGCAAGGGCAAAGGCTCCGGGCATGGCGCAGGCGCCAACGTACCCTACGGCTCCTACCAGACCTTCGGCGATCTCACGCTTGCCTGGAAGGATACATCCGCGCCGGTACAACAATACCGCCGCAGCCTCGACCTGTCTACCGCCACCGCCACCACCACCTGGCAGCGTAACGGCGTCACCTACACGCAGGAATCCTGGATCAGCCAGCCCGCCAACCTGCTGGCCATCCGCATTACCGCCAGCCGCAAAGGCGCCATCTCCCTCAGCGCCTCCCTATCCCGCCGGGAAAGGGCTACGGTCCGCACGGAGAACGGCACCCTCGTCATGGAAGGCCATCTCAATAACGACGGGCAACAGGGCATGAAATTCGCCGGCGCTTTGTCCGCTCACCCCTCAGGCGGACACAGCACCGTTTCCGCGGAAAGCATCATCATCGAAAATGCAGACGCCCTCGTACTGTACTTCACCGCAGCCACCGATTATAACGACGCAGACTTCCGGCAGCGGGGAACCGATCCTTTACCGGTGGTATTGAACCGGTTGAAGGCGGCCGGCGCGCAAAAAAACTATGCCGCACTGCAGCAATCCCAGCGGCGGGCGCACCAGTCACTGTACCAGCGCAGCGCCTTCACGCTGGCGGCAGCGCCTGGCCCCAACGGGTTGCTCACCACGCCGGAACGGCTGGCGAAATACTATGCCGGCGAATCAGACCCGCAACTCCCCGTGCTGTACTACAATTACGGACGCTACCTGCTGATCGGGTCTTCCCGCCCGGGGCATCTTCCCGCCAACCTGCAGGGCCTGTGGGCGCCCGAGTACCAGGCGCCCTGGAACGGTGATTACCACATCAACATCAACCTACAGATGAACTACTGGCTGGCGCCCGTTACGGGACTGGACGACCTCGCCGAGCCCCTCCACCGCTATATCCGCATGCTTTCCAAAGAAGGCGTGCGTACCGCCAAAGCCTATTACAACGCGCCCGGATGGGTGGCCCACGTGATCACCAATCCCTGGGGCTTCACTTCGCCGGGCGAAGGGGCCGACTGGGGCTCTACCCTCACCGGCGGCGCCTGGCTTTGCGAACACATCTGGGAGCACTTCCGCTTCACGCGCGATACGGCTTTCCTCCGCGAATATTACCCCGTACTGAAAGGTTCTTCCGACTTCCTGCGCGCTATTCTCATCCGCGAGCCGGAGCACGGATGGCTGGTGACCGCGCCTTCCAATTCGCCGGAGCACAGTTTCATCATGCCCGACGGCACCCGCGCCAGCACGGTGATGGGCCCGGCCATCGATATGCAGATCTGCCGCGAGCTCTTTGGCGCAACCATCGAAGCCGCGCGCATCCTGGATACCGATGCGGCATGGCGGAAAGAAATGGATAGCGTGCGCGCGCAACTGGCGCCCAACCAGATCGGAAAAGCCGGCGACCTGAACGAGTGGCTGCACGACTGGAAAGACGGCGAGCCGCACCACCGCCACGTTTCGCACGCCTATGCGCTGCATCCCTACGACGAGATCACCCCCTGGGGCACGCCCGAGCTGGCCGCCGCCATGCGCGAAACCCTTCGCCAGCGTGGCGATGATGGCACGGGATGGTCGCTCGCCTGGAAAATCAACTTCTGGGCGCGCCTGCAGGACGGCGACCATGCGCTCACGCTTATCCATAAACTGCTGCGCCCCGTCGATCCCGCCAATGCGCGCGGCGGCGGTACTTATCCCAATCTTTTCTGCGCGCACCCGCCCTTCCAGATCGACGGTAACTTCGGCGGCACGGCGGGCATCGCGGAGATGCTGTTGCAGAGCCACGGCGACACTTCCGTCATCCGTTTGCTGCCCGCATTGCCTTCCGAAACCGGATGGCAACAGGGCAGCGTGAAAGGCTTCCGCGCAAGGGGCGGTTTTGCGGTGGACCTGGACTGGAAAAACGGGAAAGTCGCCACGGCGAAGATCAGGTCGCTGCAGGGCAGTACCTGCGCGGTGGTGGTGCCTGCAGGGAAATCGGTGTATACCGCGAAAGGGAAGACCCTGTTCACCTCCGGATCTGCTGCGAAGCAGGTTTCGTTTCCGACAGTGAAAGGTGCGGAGTATGTAATCCGGTAAGAAAATTTTTATATATCGTGGAAGCGCCCCGGCACCGGGGCGCTTCTTTTTTTGCGCCGGTTCTCCTGCCGTTCGCCGCCAATTTTCGCCGTTGGGGGGATGGAATTTCCTACCTTACTGCTGAACGTTTAGATTTGAACCCATGAAAATACGCTACCGGTATTGGGCGGCCCAGATCCTGGGCTGGGCACTGTTCACCTACCTCTGGAACAACATCCGCACGGATGGTTTCGGGCTGCGGGGGGATGTATTCCTGGACCCGGATTACTACTTCCATGTGGTGAACGGCATCGTGTGGACACATTTGCTGGACGTTTTCATCCGCCGGTTCGGGCTTGCCAGGATGCGCTTCGGCGCGGTGTTCGCGAAGCTATGGCTGGCCGTGGTGTGCGTGACGGTGCTGATGGTGGGATGTTTGTCGGCGCTGTCGGTTTGGGAAGCGGGAGGATGGCATGCCTTTACCACCAACGGGCTGAAAGACAGGGACGGTTTGTCGGGCATGGCGCAGATCATGATCGTGCTGGCGCTCGTGTTGTTCGTTTGGCACCTGGTGGTGTGGGGATGGGTGGTGATTTACTTCGCGGTAGCGCAGGGCCGGATCAAGCAGCAGGAGCTGGAAAGCGAAAACCGGCTGAAGCAGGCTGAGCTGGATAATCTCAAAACGCGCCTCAACCCGCATTTCCTGTTCAATTCCCTCAGCAGCATCCGCAGCCTGATCGCCGAAAACCCGGAACGGGCGCAGCGGGCCGTGGGCGAACTGGCGGAAGTGCTGCGCAGCGCCATGCTCTCGGAACGGCAGCAGCTCATCGCTTTCGAAAGGGAACTTGAAGTAGTAAAACATTACCTGGCGATTGAAAAGATCCGTTTTGAAGAAAGATTGCAGGTCGAATATCAGATAGACGCCGGAACGGAACTACAAACCATGCCGCCCATGCTGCTGCAGACGCTGGTGGAAAACGCCATCAAGCACGGCATTTCCAAACGCAGTGCCGGCGGCAGCATCCGCATTTCGGCGGGCCGGGAAGGGAAGCATTTCATCATCCGGGTAGAAAATACCGGGCAGATCACGGAACCCGGTACCGACGGCGGTTTCGGCATCAGCGGCACTCTCCGCCGGTTATCCCTCCTGTACGGCGCCAATGCCTCTTTCCGCATCGCCAATCATTCAGACCAAACCGTGCGCGCCACGGTTATAATTCCTGCAGCATGATTTCCGCATTGATCATAGACGACGAGCGCCTTGCCCGCAACGACCTCCGCGGCATCCTCAAATCCTTCCCGCAGGTAGCTATTGCCGGAGAAGCCGCCAATATCACGGAAGCGCAGGAAATGATCGCGCAACTGCGGCCCCGGCTGCTTTTCCTCGATATCGAGATGCCGGAAGGCAACGGGTTCGGGTTGCTGGAAATGCTGGATACGACGCCGCACGTCATCTTCACCACCGCCTATGATGCTTATGCCATCCGGGCTTTCGAGATCAACGCGCTGGATTACCTGCTGAAGCCCGTCACGGAAAACCGCATGCGGGAAGCCCTCGCGCGTATACCCGCCGCTCCGGCCATCGTTCCCGCCGCCAATTATCTGTCCATCCATGAGAAAATATTCGTAAAAGACGGCGACCGCTGCTGGTTCGTTCCGCTATCCGACATCCGCCTGCTGGAAGCAGCCGACGACTATGTGCGCCTGCGCTTCGGCAAACACGCGCCCCTGCTCGCCCGCAGCCTGCAGTCATTCGAAAGCAAACTCGATCCGCAATATTTCTTCCGCGCCAGCAGGAAACATATCGTCAACCTGCAACATGTGCAGTCCGTTTCGATACAGCCATCCCAGCTCCTCCGGATGGAGATGAGCGACGGCACCACCGTTCCCC
>NZ_CALNBI010000132.1 GCF_937874145.1 uncultured Chitinophaga sp.
GACACGTCCTAAAATAGGTTTACACCCAATACCTGGTAAAGGCTTAGTAGGGATATAGTAGGGATACAGTAGGGTTACCGTACTGTAACCGTACTATGTCGTCAAATGACAATCAGCGGGTAAAAACGATCAGTTGAGGGACGGGTCGATGGGGAAGTTGGCCATCATCGCGAAGTTGTTGCCCAGTTTCTGGAGCGATTGTTTCCAGATTTCGTCTTCGTTGCCGTTGAAGAGGAGGGGAGGGTTGATGCCGGAGAGGATCCAGCTTTTTTCATTGAGCTCGCCTTCGAGCTGCCCGCTGGTCCACCCGGAGTAGCCGATGAAGAACTTGATTTTCTGGAGGTCGAGTTCTCCGCGGTTGATCAGTTCAACGACGGTGGCAAAGTCTCCGCCCCAGTATAACCCTGGAAAAACTTCGAAGCCGCCTTCGATGAGGTCGGGGAGTTGGTGAATGAAATGAATGGTATCGAGCTGGACGGGGCCGCCGAAGAAGACGGGGATGTTGGGGGTGAGTACGGCCGGGATGAGTTCATCCAGTTTATGGTCGAACGGACGGTTGACGACGAATCCGAAGCTGCCTTCTTCCTGGTGTTCACATAACAAGACCACGGTTCGGGCGAAATTCGGATCTTTCAGGAAAGGGTCCGCAATCAGCAATATTCCAGGCGCAAGTTGTTCCATACCTATTTCCTTCTGCTCTGACCAAATTTAACCAACTCCGGGCAACTATCGGCAATGGGAAGGCACTTTTTTGCTTTTCCGGATGGTATCCGACGCATTTTGCCCTTTTTTTGTCGTTTTCGGCATGTGGTTGTCCCGGGAGGCGGCAGTATTTTTGGATCACACAAAACCCGTTTACCCATGGCAAAAACTGATTTCAAAACTATCGACGAGTACATCGCCACATTTGACGCGGACGCGCAGGTGGCGCTGGGAAAGATCCGGACCGCTATCCGCAAGGCGGCGCCAGATGCCGAGGAGGTGATCAGCTACCAGATCCCTGCCTACAAGTCAGGGAAGACCTTCGTGATATATTTTTCAGGATTCACCGGGCATTATTCGCTGGCGTTCCCGCCGCCGTTCACGGTGTTTACGGCATTTGCGAAGGAGCTGGCGCCTTACAAGCAATCGAAGAGCGTGGTGCAACTGCCCAAGGATTCCCCCCTTCCGCTGGACCTCATTTCCCGGATGGTGAAATTCCGCCTGGAGGAAGCGCAGGCTGGTGGGACGGCAGCCCCTGCAAGACAAGCCGCTTCGTCCCGGAAAGCACCGGCAAATTCCGCTTCGGCTAAAGCCGCGGCTAAAACTGATTCCAAAGCGAAAACGCCCGCAAAGTCCGCTTCGGCCGGTACAAAGGCTGCACCCAACGCGTCCGCAAAAGCAAAGGCGCCGGCAAAAGCAGCTGGTAAGAATGCTGCAGCTAAAACCGCGGCTAAAGGGAAAGCACCGGCTAAGGCTGCATCGGGTAAGAGGGCTGCAACAAAATCTGGTTCCAAAAAGTAAGCATTGGCAAATGCAGCCTCAGGTAAGAAGGCTGCTACTACCATGGCTGTTCGTAAATCGAAGGCTGTAACGACATCTGCTTCAAAAAAGTAAGCATCGGCAAACCCTGCCGCTGGTAAAAACGCTGCACTTGAAGCCACGGCTAAATGGAAAGCACTGGCTAATGCATCATCAGGCAGGAAGCGGCATGATCCGCTACGGTTGGCTCAAAGGCTGCAAATAAATCCGGAAAAGCACAAGGCAATTAGCCTCCTGCTGCAAAAGCCTCATTTAAAATTGTTTCATTTGTGAAGGCCGCGATAAAGACAAGGGCTTTGGCTCCATCTGCCTCCAAAGCAAGAGCTTCTGAAAGACAGCTCCAGTAGTGAAGGTTGCGACTAACTCCGTTTCTAAAGTGAGGTGCCGGGATAAAGCCGCTCCGGCAAAGTTAACACGCTTCCTGGCGGTCTCATCTGCGGCGCTTTCTCTTTGCGTATTGATGATCAGGCTTTTGATCCAAGGCATTAGATAGCTTCCGAAGGTGAAACTCGACCATGCTTCTATCGGCAGACATTTGAATATTGTTCAAAAAAGCTTTTTGCTTTTCACTCACATTCTGCCGGCACGACGCTTCATGGACCTCTACATCCAATCTGGCCTTGCGGTTATTAACACCCCGCTCCTGCAAATAGTCTCTTAACAGGGCTAGTATATCGTGGCAAAACGATGTGGATATGATAGTGCATGCTGGTGTAAGGTAGGGGAGCCATGGCATGGGCCTCCCTACGGAAATTTCCAGCACCTCTGCCATATAAAGCAATAACATGCCGCTGACAGTACCTAAAAATGAGGCAGCAAATCGCCACTTCCAGCGGTTGTTTTGTTCTTGCGGGATAACAAAAAAAGGTAATGGATGAGGCATTGGATTATTTTAAAAACTTCTGGTAACAATAATATTTATACTCGTGCCAGATTTCGACGGCGAGCTTCAGATCGTCTTCGGAATTCTCCTTATGCTGAAAAAGTGATACACTTTTGCCGGTGTACGGCCCGGTATACTTCATTTTGAAATCGGGACGGCTATAGACGAACAACTCATACCAGAAGGAGAAGAAAAATTCCCGGCCCTCAATTAAAATCCAAAGGAAAACCAGGTAAAGCATCGGAAGGAAGCAGAAAAGTACGATCATTATGCTCCATAAAATGTCATTCATTTTTCTAAGTTTTAGGGTGTCAATGTAAGCCGTAATTTGACATGAAAATTTGACCTCCGAAAATCGGAGGTGCTTATCTCCGGAAAATGTGATACAAAATCTGGCAGTATTCTCGTCCACTCTATTTCCCACCGGTTTCCACCCATTTCCCCAATCTCCGGAAAACCGAGAAATTCTCACCACAGCTACGGCCGTTTTTCCACACTGCTTCTACACGGGCAGGGAGCCCCGGACACAATACGTCCCCCCGTTCCCGCGTTATCTTTCCCGGCCAAACGCACGCGCCCGCCGGATCGAAAGGAATCCAAACTATTGTAACCCAATAAATTAGAAGGTGAAGTAAAGGCAATAAAAAAAGGGACCTAGAAAGATCCCTTACCATTTTATCAACCAAAATCTAAATCGCTTATGGAACGAATCCACGTCGATGTATGTAGAAAGTTTATTCGCTTATTTATGTCTGTTATCCAGTAGCAAATTTGGTACCAGATGACAGAACAAAGGTATGTAAAGTGTACATAATAACCGCGCAGTTTCTCCGTTAAAATTACGTTAAAGTGATGTTTTTTAACAGCAGCCCCCCATTATCCACCATATACCCCTGTAATTTTGTATCATAGTTGCTGTAGCAATTACCGGTGTACGCCGCTTTTTTCGCTATATTTATCGTTTCATAGTCTTACCAAATGCTGCCGTTAAAAAAGATATTTCCCGTCATTATCGCACTTATAACTCTTTCCTTGTTGGGAATCATTTATATACAGTTTAGCTGGATTCGTAATGCCGCCCACATCAAAAAAGAAGAGAAAGAACAGAAAATGATCGAAGCCGTTTTCTCCGCCGGCAACGAGCTCCTCAACCGCTCCATCACACCCGTCACCCGCATACAAATCGACCGCAACAAACAGGAAGGCGCCCTCGGCAAATTCATGCTCGAACCCTTCCCCGGCAATAATATCAAACCGCTCATACCCATCTCCGCGCAGGTCGACGTGAATGAGGTTTCCAACCTCCTCATCCGCGCCATGAAACAGAGCAAGCTCGATACCGTCTTCGAATTCGGCATCGCCATGAACAGCGAATATGGCGGCTCCACCACGCAACTGGCCTCCCGCAATTATCCCGAACGCCTCCGCCGCCGCGAAATGGATTCCGCACTCTACCAGGAGATCATCGTTCCCCTGGCCGAAAACCTCACCACGCCCAACCTCGAAGTGCTCCACGTTTTCGTGCCGCAAAGCAGCCTTACCATCTTCAAATCCCTCGGCTGGATGATCTTCGGCAGCATCCTCTTCACGATGATCATCGTGACGGCCTTCGCCCTCACCATACGGACCATGCTGGGCCAAAAGAAACTCTCCGAAATCAAAAGCGATTTCATCAACAATATGACCCATGAACTGAAAACCCCGCTGGCCACCATCTCCCTCGCCATCGACGCCATCGGCAACGAGCGCGTCATGGAAAACAAAGAGAAGATCCGCTACTTTTCAGGCATCATCAAGGAAGAAAACAAACGCATGAACAAGCAGGTGGAATCCATCCTGCAATCCGCCCTCATGGAAAAGGAAGAGCTCACCCTCAACCTGCAACCCATCGACGTGCACCAGCTCATCACCCATACGGTCGACAACCTCCGCCTGCAGCTCGACGGCAAGAACGGGCACGTGGACCTGCAGCTGCACGCCCTGCAGCCCATCATCAAGGCGGACGAAGTGCATTTCTCCAACCTCATCTTCAACCTGCTGGACAATGCGATCAAATTCTCCAGGGACAATCTCGAGGTGCGCATCAGCACCAGCAATACCCGCAAGCACCTGGTGATCTCCATTGCCGACAACGGCATCGGCATGAGCCGCGACACGGTGTCGCGCATCTTCGAAAAATTCTACCGCGCCCACACCGGCAACGTGCATAACGTAAAAGGTTTCGGGCTGGGCCTTACCTACGTGAAAGCCATCGTGGATGCACACAAGGGCAAGATCCGCGTGGAAAGCGTACTCGGCAAAGGCAGCCGTTTTACGATGGAGTTTCCGCAGGAGTAGGTATCTTTGCCGTGGAAATCAGACTGTAGCACAACATGTTGTCAGAAAAAGAACTCAACAGATATAAACATCCCATCGCAGTGCCCGGAATGGGCGTGCAGATGCAGGAACACCTGAAGAAAGCGCGCATCCTCATCATCGGCGCAGGCGGATTGGGAACCCCCGTGGCCCAGTACCTCAGCGCCGCCGGCGTGGGCGTCATCGGGATCGCCGATTACGGCGTGATCCTGGAAGAAGACCTCCACCGCCTGCTCATCTTCAATATGCAGGACCTCCGCAAGCACAAAGCCAAAATGGCCGCCAGCCGCTTGTTCTCCCTCAACCCCTGGAACAAGCATTACCCTTTCCTCATACAAGTCCGCCCGGACAACGCCCGGCAGGTTTTCCAGGGTTTCGATCTCATCATCGACTGCTCCCAGCACCGCGCCACCCACCTGGTGGTCAACGATGCCTGCATCCTCGATAATAAGCCCTTCGTCATGGGCGAAGTGCATAACTGGACCGCCTGGTGGGGCGGGTTCAATATGGCCCCCGCCAGCGGAGCGCCCCCCGCTTCGTACCGCTGCAACGAATTCCTGCTCGACGACTTCCGCAATTTCGACGCCGGCGCCATGGGCGCCACGCACGGCGCCACCGCCCTGCTCATGGTGAACGAAATCATCAAATACCTGGCAGGCGTACCCGGGCTTGCAGGGAAATTGCATACCTTCAATTACCTGCATCACCAGTTCGACGTGCGCGACCTCCATTCCGACGCCGCTAAAATCAAGGCCGTGAAGGAGCAAGGGCTCCTCTCCGCCGACGATTACGGCCTGGAGATCGTGCCGGATGTGGAAGACTGACCCGTTTTCACCCAATACCCCGGTCCTGTATGGTTTACTACATCCTTGCCGGTTACATCATACTCATCCTGCTGGCCTTCATCATCCAGGACCGCTTCATCTGGAAGCCGGAGAAGCTGCGCCCGGATTTCACCTTCCATTACGACCAGCCCTTCGAAGAGCTGTTCTTTGACCCTGAACCGGGCGTAAGGCTCAACGGCCTTCACTTCCAGGTGACGGAACCCCGGGGGCTGCTGCTGTATTTTCATGGCAACACGCGGAGTATCAAAGGTTGGGGGAAATACGCCCGCGACTATACCCGGCATGGCTACGACGTGCTCATGGTCGATTACCGGGGTTTCGGGAAGAGTACGGGCAAACGGTCGGAAACGCAGTTGCTGAAAGATGCGCAGTTCGTGTACGACGAGCAACTGAAAAAGTACCCGGAACACCACATCCTCGTCTACGGCCGGAGCATGGGAAGCGGGTTTGCGGTAAAACTGGCCTGCGATAACAGGCCCCGCTACTGCATCCTCCACGCGCCCTATTACAGTTTTACCCGCGTGGTCAAACGATTTTTGCCTATTTTACCGGTCACGTGGGTGCTAAA
>NZ_CALNBI010000133.1 GCF_937874145.1 uncultured Chitinophaga sp.
GCTGGCAAGAGCGCTTACCGGCAGGCCGGTGGAGATATTCCCCGCCGTGAAAGAAGGCGGCTTCAAGGGCGACAGCTTCTTCCTCCCCGAAAAATGCGGCTGGTTCGCCACGGGGGACCTGAACGAAGACTTCTACGTGCTCCGCGTGCTCTACCTGTCCGTGCAGCAGCAGCTGCGATTGAACTGGTACGATACGGCCCCCTTAACCGACAAAGACGCCCTGTTCCTCGCAGGGAACGCCGCGCCGCGGGTGCTGGCCGCCATGCGGGAAGCCTACCCTGAAAGCGCAGGCTTATACGACCGGTTGCGCGCCGGCATGCTGCCCGATAAAAAACCGCACTTCGATAACACCTGGTTCACCGGCCGGTGGATGCCTGATCAGCGGGAAACCCTGAAGCCGGAAGCGCTGGCCGCCATTCCCGCGGGAGCGGCGGTTACCGCGCCGCAGCAGCAGACCGTCGTGCAGGCGCGCCCCGTGGAAGAAATCGTGACCATCGCGGCCGACATCCGGCAGCAGGAGGATTACGTGCTCACCCACAACTTCGAAAAGGTAGATACCGCCGACGAATTCAGCGGCTCCTGGCGAGATTTCGATGGGGAAGATGAACTGGGAAAACACCAGGACGCCCTCAGCGAACTGAACATGAAATACACCGTGCGCGTCAACGACACCGTTCACAGCGTATACGAAACCGGCTACACCGGCAACACGACCGCCGCCGAAAGCAAAGAGAACGCGGCGGAAGGTAAGTTCGTGACATACGACGAGTGGGATTGTTTCAAAAAGAACTACAAACGCGCGTTCAGCAAAGTATTTCCCATCCGCCAGCCTTTCACCGATGCGGCCTACTGCGATCAGACGATCGCCGCGCACCGCATGGTGCTGGAACAGCTGCGGCGCATGCTGGCCGATATCAATAACAAATGGGCGCGCCAGCGCTTCCAGCTGCACGGGAACGACATCGATACCGACCGGGTGACCGACCGCTTCGCCGATCTGCTCGCCGGGCAAACCCCGTCGGAACGCGTGTACCTGGCCGACCGCAGGAAGGAAAAGGACCTGTCCATCCTCCTGCTGCTCGACCTCAGCCTGTCGAGCGACAGCTACGCCGACGGCAACCGCGTGATCGACATCTCCAGGCAAACGGCCATCCTCTTCGGCGAGATCCTCCACGAATCCGGCATCGACTTTTCCATCTGCGGATTTTACTCCCAGACGCGGAACTACACGGCGTTTGTGACGCTGAAGGATTTCGATGAAAACTGGCGGAGCGCGCGCCATGCCGTAGGCGCGCCGCAGCCGGAAGGCTATACCCGCATCGGCCCGGCGCTCCGGCACTCGGGCGCCTTGCTGCAGCAACGGGAGGGGCGCAACAAATGGATCATCCTGCTGTCCGACGGCAAGCCCAACGACTTCGACCGCTACGAAGGGCGCTACGGCATCGGCGACGTCCGACAGGCATTGCGGGAGTTGTCGCAGCGGCATATCCATACCTACGCGCTGGCCATCGAAGCGGCGGCGCGGTATTACCTGCCGCAGATGTTCGGGCATGATCATTACCAGGTCATTTCCTCGCCACATGCATTATTCACCAAACTCATCAAACTATATGAACGTATCCGATACAGCAGTTGACAATTCCGCCCTCCCCGGGCAAAAAAGCTTTTACTATCCGCCTGGCGGCCTGCTCATGTGGATCGTTATCCTGCTGGAGCTATTCACTTTCGGCATCGCCATCGTCATTTTCATGTACAGCGGCAGGCAGGAACCGGAAGTCTTCCATTCCTCCGCCGCCAGGCTCGACGTGATGATGGGATCGGTCAATACCGTGGTGTTGCTGACCAGCGGGTATTACATGGCGCGCGCCGTGGAATTTTACAGAACGGGCAGGAAGCTCTTCAAAACGCAGCTGCTGCTCACTTTGCTGGCCGGTTTGCTGTTCATCATCCTGAAGTCCGTGGAGTATACCCACAAGATAGGGCAGGGGCTGACGCTGGGCTCCAACACCTTCTTCGATTTCTACTGGATGCTGACCGGCTTCCATCTCATACATGTGCTCACGGGCATGGTGATCCTGCTCTGGTGGATGTACACCGCGCACAAGCGCCCCCGCGAAACCGCCCTCAGCCACCTGGAAACCGGCGCCGCCTTCTGGCACCTCTGCGACCTGATCTGGCTGTTGCTGTTCCCTGTTTTATACCTGATCTATTAAACGAATGAAAATGTTCCGCATACAAATCATCTGGATTGTGCTCATGCTCACGGTAGCCCTTATGTCGGCCGCCATGATTTACGCCAAATCCTGGCCCGGGCTGGCTGCCGCCATCATGGGATTTTCGGTGGCGAAATTCCTGCTGGTCGCTTTTTACTTTATGGATATGAAAGGCGCCAACGTAGCCTGGAAAGCGATCCTCATCGCATTCTCGGGGCTGCTGGGCGCGGTGGTGATATTGATGAAATGATAAACTGCATGCAATCAAGAAAAATACTGATTCAGCGATAAATCCGCCGCAGGCGGCAAGCTCATGAAAAAAGATAAAGAAATCATACAAGCCTTCCTGAAACGGCACCAGCTGGCCACCATTTGCGCCATTGAAGCCGGCAGGCCTTTCTGCTTCAACTGCTTTTACGGATTCGATCCGGATAAATGGATATTGGTATTTAAGTCTTCGCCCGGAAGCCGCCAGGTCAACCTGTTTGACGACGGCACAACTGTGGCGGGTACGATTCTAGGAGAAAAAATATCCCTGCATTTCAATGCGGGGATTCAATTTGAAGGCGAAGTGGTGAAAGACGCGGTGATCGCCGCGGGGCTCACTGAAAGATATTACAAGCAATATCCTTTGTCGCTCCTGATCGACGGTGAGGTCCTGATGATCCGGCTGCATATGGCGAAGCTTACCCAAACGCAGGCAGGTTTCCGGAACAGGTACAGCTGGAAACGGGAAGAAACGGCGTAGCCGTTGATCGATTTTGCCCGGCGACCTGCAAAATTTCCTCGGCGACCTATGAAATTTGCCCAACGACCTATAAAATTTGCTCGACGACTTATGAAATTTGCCCGGCGACCCGCAAATTTTCCCCGGCGACCTATAAATTTTGCCAAATGACCTATGAAATTTGCTCAACGACCCGCAAAATTTACCCGGCGACCTATAAGTTTTGCCCAACGACCCGCGAAACTTCCCCGGCGACCTATAAAATTTGCCCAACGACCCGCAAAATTTCCCCGGCGGCCCATGATTTCCCCCCTACAACCGGGCAAAAATGATACGAAATTGGGTCGCGGAGATAGGATTGAGGGTGAAAAAGATAGGTTTATCCATCACCGGGATAGGATTGAGGATGAAAAGGATAGGTTTATCCATCGCCGCGATGGATTAATGGGGTCAGCAGATGGAAAATTGGGCCGCCGCGACCCATTAACGCATCGCCGCGATGGATTAATGGGGTCAGCAGATGGGAAATTGGGTCGCCGCGACCCATTAATGCATCGCCATGATAGGAAAATGCATCGCTGGGATGGATTAATGGTTTAAAACAGCGGCTTGCCCGCGGATCAGCGCCTCATCGGCGTCGATGATGGCGGATACGGGAATGCCCAGCGCCTCGCAGGCGGTTGCGTATAGTTGCCCGTGCAGCGCGCCGGCTACGAGATATACCGGTTGATGAGAAGGAAGGGAAGACAGCTCCGATCCGATGAGCAATCCGCTCAGGTAAAAGCTGTTCAGTTCCGGGGGAACGTTTTTAAGTAGCTGATTCGTGCGGACCATGAAAACCTCGTGCAACAAATCCCCCGACTTGCCGGCAATCAATCCCGACCTGAAAGCCTCCCCCGCACCGGGAGCCTCCAGGATTCCACCGGTATTCACCGAGGCTGATAAGATGCTGTGCTTCGACAGCAAATCGAAGAGCTCCCCGGTCATGAAAGTTTTGAAGGCAATGGCTTTGCCGCCCTGCACCACCACATGCTTGGGATGCGTCCCCGGCAGGAGGAGGCGCTTTTCTTCCGCATCATCTTTCAACCATGCCGCACAGCCTGCGATTTTCGTTTCTTCGCCGCGCATCACATCATCGCTGAAACGCGCGCCGGAGATGATGAGAAATTCTTCGAAAGCCTGCACGTGCAGGTCCCGGCCGTTGAGACTAAAAGGCAATTCATGATAGGGTAGCTCCACCATCCCGATGCTGGCGGACGCCATGCCGGACAACACCACGGGAAGCCCTTCCAGCCGCAGCCCCGTTCTTTCCCCCAGCATTACGATACCGCGCCGGATAATGCCGGCGAAAAACGCTTCGCGCGGCATTACCGAAGCCTGCCAGTCCCGGAAAGCTGTCGAAATGCCGTAACCGGATTTCTCTTCCGAAACGACCCTGCAGCTATCGCGCTCCACCAGCCGCAGCCGGAAAGCGCTCGTGCCCCAATCACAACTCAGCCAATGTTTCATGATCTTCTTTCGTTTTAATTCTTTCAACATTTCCTACTAAAAATAAATACGAACAGGCGCCCAGCAATCCCAGCACAGCCACAAATACAAGCGCCGGCGCAAAGCTCCCGCCGCTCGCCAGGAACCCGATCACGATCGGCACGATGATCCCTGCCAGTTGCCCGATGAAATTAAACACGCCGCCCGTGAGGTTGATGAGGTGCTTCGGCGCCAGCGTGGATACGAATATCCAGGTGATCGACGCAAACCCCACCCCGAAAAACGACAGCGACATGAAGAAGATAATCAGCCCCGGCGTATCCACGTAATTCGCGCCCAGGATCACCGACGACACGATCAGCCCGATGATGATCGGCCGCTTGCGCGCCTTCGCCGCCGACACGCCTTTCTTCACCAAATAATCCGACAAAAACCCGGAACACAATATCCCGGTAAACGCCGCCAGGTAAGGGATCGAAGCCCAGTACCCCGACTTGATGAAATCCAGCCCGCGGTAATCGACCAGGTACTTCGGGAACCAGGTCAGGAAGAACCACAGCGTGGAATTCACGGCGAACTGGCCGATATAGATCCCCCAGAGCTTGCGGTACGACAGCACCTCCCGCAGGTCCTCCCAGCGGAACGCCTTTTTCTCCTTCGCTTCCTGCCGGTCGAGCAACCCGCCGCCGCTTTCGATATGCAGCAGCTCGGCGGTATTCACGCGTGTATGCTCCATGGGATCGCGGTAAAAAATATACCAGACGATGCCCCA
>NZ_CALNBI010000134.1 GCF_937874145.1 uncultured Chitinophaga sp.
AGCAGATCCGCCGGGAGGAAGGCGAACGCAATAACATCCGCGAAACCGAATACCAGCTCCGCCTCAAGGAAATGGAAAAGCAGCTGGAAGACCAGCGCCGCCTCGCCGAAGAAATGCGCCGCAAAGCAGAACAAGGCTCCATGCAACTCCAGGGAGAAGTGCAGGAACTCGCCCTGGAAGAAATGCTCCGCTCCGCTTTCCCTTTCGACGCTATCAGCGAAGTCGGCAAAGGCGTGCGCGGCGCCGATTGCATACAAACCGTCCGCAACCAGTTCGGGCAGGAATGCGGCCGTATCATCTACGAATCCAAGCGCACGAAAGACTTCTCCCGCGAATGGATCGAAAAACTGAAGGCCGACATGCGCTCCCAGGGGGCCGATGTGGCCGTGCTCGTTACCCAGGCCCTCCCGAAAGACATGGACCGCTTCGGTGAAAAAGACGGCGTCTGGATCTGCACTTTTCCCGAAGTGAAAAGCCTCACCTGGGTGCTGCGCGACGCAATCATGAAAGTCTACAACGCCGTCAAATCCCAGGAAAACAAAGGCGATAAAATGCACCTGCTTTACCATTATCTCACCAGCGGCGAGTTTGCAGAGCAATGGAGCGCCATCCGCGAAGGGTTCCGGTCCATGAAGCTCTCCATCCAGAAAGAACGCGAAGCCATGGAAAAACTCTGGAAAGCACGCGAAAAACAACTCGAAAAAGTTCTGCTCAACGCCGCACACATCAAAGGCTCCATCGAGGGCATCGCCGGTAGCGACTCGGTCGATCTCCAGCTGCTCGATGATGCCGCCGAAGCTTTACTGGGCCCGCCCGACGGGACCAACGACTAACGATTTCAAAAAAAATGTGATATAAACCTTGCCGGGGGACTTTTACCGACATACATTTAGGGTATGAATAACCACAAGTATCAATCCGTGATCTTCGACCTTGGCGCTGTGCTGGTAGACTGGAACCCGCGTTACCTCTACAGCAAAATCTTCGCTACACCCGAAGAAACGGATCATTTCCTGGAAAACATCTGCACGTCCGACTGGAACGAAATGCAGGACGAGGGCCGCAGCCTGCAGGACGGGACCGAACTCCTCGTGTCGCAGCACCCGGCTTTCGAGGCGGAGATCCGTGCGTTTTACGGCAGGTGGAAGGAAATGCTGGGGGGCGATATCCCCGGTACGGTGGAAATCCTGAAAGAACTGAAGGAAAGCGGGCAGTTCAAATTGTACGCCCTCACCAACTGGTCGAGCGAAACATTTCCCATCGCCATTATTGAATATCCCTGGTTGCAGTGGTTCGATGGCATCGTTGTTTCCGGGAAAGAAAAAATGCGCAAACCGCAGGACGCTTTTTATCAACTGCTGGTCGACCGCCACGGCATCGACAAATCGCAGGCCATCTTTATCGATGACAATCTCCGCAATGTGAAAGCAGCGGAAGACTTCGGTATCGAAACCATTCATTTCACTTCCCCCGAGCAACTGCGCGAAGCGCTTACCAGCCGCGGTATACTCTCTGGTGCCGCACTGCAACAGCAACAGTAATATCTTACGCTTTTTTCATATCTACGAAATTATCTATGTAAGCCGCCATCATGGCGGCTTTTGCTTTAACATTTCCTTTAGTCAATTTTAACGTTTCTGCAATAAACGGCCAGTAACATTCATGCGTCTATAGCGTTGAATATGTATACGATCCGGATGTGCTGTTGAATAGGTGAAAGGTTGAATATTACAGATGTACTTAAAATTTGACACATATGAAAAGAACAGGACTGATGATGCTAAGTGCGCTCGCCGTTACCGCCGTGCTCTTCAGCAGCTGCCGCAAGGAGCCGCTGAATGATATGACCGCGGAGGAATCGCGCATTTATGTGACAAACTACGACGAACAAGCTGATTTCACCACCTTCAAAACGTTCAGTATAGTGGACTCCGTTGCGGTGATCAGCAACAGGGAGGGCTCCAAAAAAGAATTGACTGCCTACGACCAGCAGCTGTTAGCCCAATTGAAATCACAGATGCAGGGACGCGGCTTCACGCTCGTGGACAAAGCGGCCAAACCCGATATCGCCATGAACGTAAGCCGGATCGATAACACGTCCACATCTATCGGGTATAATCCGGGTTATTGGTCAGGATGGCCGGGTTACTGGGATGCAGGTTACTGGGGTTACCCCGGTTGGAACTACTGGTTCCCCAGCTATTATTCCGTTTTCAGGTACAATGAAAAATCAGTGGCCATCGACCTGGTGGACCTGAAAAACGCCAAAGAAGGCTCCAACCAGCTGACGGCCATATGGAACGCCATGCTGCGCGGCACCGGTGTCTGGAACAGCAATAACCTGGACGCCATGGTGAAAGCCCTCTTCGACCAGAGCCAGTATCTGAAAGCCACCAACTAATCCGGGTGGGATTTTGTAAACAGACAGGTTAAAGATTAAAATCGAACGAACATGAAAAGTATTAAAACCTTCATATTGGGCGTGGCCCTCATCGCAGGGGGCGCCGTTGCGGCCAGTGCGCAGAGCCGTCCGCCGCTTTCCGTCAACGTTAACTATTCCGTAGCGCAGCCGCTGGGCTCGTTCAAGGATTACGCGGATAAAACCAGTTTCCGCGGTTGGAACATAGGCGTGCAATACCATTTGAACGATCAGCTGGCAGTTGGACTGAAAACCGGATTCGCGGATTTCTATGAAAGGGTTCCCCGTGCGGTATATCCCGGTAAAGGCGAAGACATCTCCGCTGTGCAGACCCGCACGCTGCAAACCATTCCCATCCTCGCCACCGTGCAGTATACATTCACCAAACCCGATGCGGCCGTGTTGCCGTATGCAGGGCTGGGCGTAGGTACCGCCAACATGAATTACGAGAAATATTGGGGCGAGTTCGTAGAGAAAGAAAACAAGTGGGCGTTCCAGGTGAGCCCGGAAGTAGGCGTGAACGTGCCTTTCGGGAAGTATTCACCGTTTATGTTCAACGCCAGCGTGCAATATAACTATGCGCCGTACAAGCAGTATGAAATCAAGAATTTCAACACGGTACAGGCCAACATTGGTTTGAAGTTCCATATCCAGTAATAGGACCACAAATTAACGGAACATGTGAAGTGGAGGGGCTGCCGGCAGGCGGCCCCATTTTTTTGTGCGCTTATTGCACGTCGAAGAAGCCTTCGGTATATTTTTCGCGTATCGTGCCGTCCGCGTCTTTGTAAATGTACAGCGCCTGCAGTTGCAGTTTGGGATGTTGGCGGATGAAGTCCAGGCCTTTTTCCACGCCAAGGAGGATGAGGGCGTTGTCGTATGCGTCGGCGGTCATGGCGTCGGGCGCAGTTACGGTAACGGCGATGATGTTGTTGTGGATGGCTTCGCCGGTGAGGGGATGGATGGTGTGCGCGAATCGCGTGCCCCCTTCATCGAAGAACCGTTGGTAATTGCCGCTGGTAGCCACCGCGCGATGGGTGAGGCGGAGCCATCCTTTCTCCGGCTTCGCCTCGCTTTGCTGCTGCCGCTCGATGCCCACGGTCCAGGGTTGGTTTTTGTCGTTATGCCCCAACGCGGCCAGTTCACCACCCACATCCACAAGATAATTCCGGATGCCCCGCGACCGCAGGAACTGCGCGATCACGTCGGTGGTATATCCCTGCGCAATGCCGTTGCAGTCGATCTCCACGCCGGGCGATTTTTTCAGCAGGTATTTGGACCGGATGGTGATCTTCTTATAGCCCACGCGATGTAAAGTGCGGCGGATATCGGTTTCGGAAGGTTTCCCTTTCTGGTGGCGCACCACGCCGAAGCCCCAGAGGTCTACGAGCGGTTTTACGGTGATATCGAACAGTCCTCCGGTGATACGGCTCACTTCCTGTGCTTTGCGGATGACGGGGCGCATGTACGCGTCCATCACCACTTTTTCACCTTCGTTGAACCGGTTGATCAGCGACCCCGGCTGGTAGAGCGAAAGGGAGCGGTCGATCTGCCGGAAGAGGGATTCCACTTCATGTTGCAGCGAGGTGGTGTCTTCGCTCAGGTATTTCACCATGTAGTAGGTGCCCTGCGCTTTCCCTGAAATGGTCATCGCTTCTTGTGCCGACAATTGCAGGGTCGCCAGGAGGCATCCCGCCAGTAATAAGCCCTTCATGCGCCCAAAATAATAAAACGTCACGAGAATGCATTGAATCCGGTGATGTCCATCCCGGTGATGAGGAGATGCACTTCATGGGTGCCTTCGTAAGTGATGACGCTTTCGAGGTTCATCATGTGCCGCATGATGGGATATTCGCCGCTGATGCCCATGGCGCCGAGGATCTGCCGGGCTTCGCGTGCGATGCGGATGGCGGTTTCGCAGGAGTTGCGCTTGGCCATGGAAATCTGTTCGGGCGTGGCTCTGTCTGCACTGCGGAGTACGCCGAGCCGCCAGTTGAGGAGCTGTGCTTTGGTGATATCGGTGATCATTTCCGCGAGTTTTTTCTGGATGAGCTGGAACCCACCGATGGGCCGCCCGAACTGCACCCTTTCCTTCGCATAGCGCAGGGCGGTATCGTAACAATCCATCGCTGCACCGATTGCACCCCAGGCAATGCCGTAACGGGCGGACGACAGGCAGGAGAGGGGCGCCTTCAGCCCGCGGGCACCGGGTAGTATATTAGTTTTCGGAATGCGGACGTTGTCCATCACCAGTTCGCCGGTAGCGCTGGCCCGGAGGCTCCATTTGCCTTTGGTTTCCGGGGTGGAGAAGCCTTCCATCCCGCGTTCCACGATTATTCCCCGCACTTTGTTTTCTGGATCTTTCGCCCAGACCACGGCGATATCGGCGAAGGGCGCGTTGGAGATCCACATCTTGGCGCCGTTTAGCAGGATGTGGTCGCCGTCGTCCTCGAAATAGCTGAGCATGCCGGCGGGATTGGAGCCGAAATCCGGTTCCGTGAGCCCGAAACAGCCCATGAGCTCGCCGGTGGCGAGGCGCGGCAGGAAGCGCTGTTTCTGCTCTTCGCTGCCGAATGCAAAAATGGGATACATGACCAGGGAACCCTGGACGGACGCGGTGGAACGTATCCCGCTGTCGCCCCTTTCCAGTTCCTGCATCATCAGTCCGTACGAAATGTAATCCATCCCGCCGCCGCCGTATTCCGCGGGGATGGTGGGGCCGAAGCAGCCCAGCGCGCCCAGCGGCCGGAGGATATGCGAAGGGAACACTGCGCGCTGGCAGCAATCATCGATAATAGGAGTGATCTCTTTTTTGACCCACTCGCGCACGGAAGCACGTACGAGGAGGTGTTCGTCTGTCAATAATTCGTCGATGGCGTAATAATCGGGCGATTGGAAAAGGTCCTGGTGCATGGTATGAGATTTTTGCTGTATGTCCGAATTTACGGAATTACGCCAAAGTTGTAACTTACGCCGGCAAATCTGTCGCTTATGGCCAAATTGATACCTGTGTTCCTGCTGGGCGTTTTCCTCACGCTCGTGATCGCCAGTTTTTCTTCCCGGATACGGCAACAATCCGCCCGGCCCGATATCAGCGAAGCAGATTCGGTGGCCCAATCCGCGATCGTGCAGCAATACTGGATGGTATTTTTCAAAAATGGCACGGCGGTGGAGGGTGATCCGGTATCGTCGGCGCTGATCGAGGAAGCGCATGTCATGCATATCCGCAACCTCACCCGCGAAGGAAAAATGATGCTGGCGGGCGCTTTCGCGGAGTACGATGACCTGCGCGCGATTTACGTGCTGAAGGCGGCAGACAGCCTGGAAGCGGCAAGCCTGGTCAAGGCCGACAGTGCAGTGGCCACAGGTCGGTTGCAGTTTGAACTGAAGCCCTGGTGGACGGCCCGGAACTGTGTTTTCCGGTAAACGCCCTGAAAGCGGAAACGCCCCCGGCCGGGAGCGTTTCTTCATTATTTCCAATACATATTTACGGAAGGATTACTGGATGTATGTCGCCATTTCGGCCTGGAGGGCCTGGGCGGCGGCGCGCGCATCCTCCGCAAACCGCTCGTTGTTGCCGGCATAGATCACGGCGCGGCTGGCGTTCACCAGGAGCCCGATATCCGCGTTCCTGCCTTTTTCGGTAATATCCTTCAGGCTGCCGCCCTGCGCGCCCACACCGGGTACGAGCAGGAAGTGGTCGGGGATGATCTTGCGGACATTGGCCACGGAATCCGCCTGGGTAGCACCGATCACGAACATCATGTTATCGGGTGTGCCCCAGGAAGCACAGGTGCGGAGCACGTTTTCATATAACAGCCCTTCGCCCGCCGGCTGCAGCTGGAAGTCGCGGCTGCCCTCGTTGCTGGTAAGCCCCAGTACAATGGCGAATTTGTCGGAGAAGCCGAGGAATGGCTCCACGCTATCGCGGCCCATATACGGCGCCACGGTCACCGAATCGAAGCCGTAGGTCTCGTAAAAGGTTTTGGCGTAGTAGGTGGAGGTGTTGCCGATATCGCCGCGTTTGGCATCGGCGATGGTGAATACATTCTTCGGGATGTACTCGATCGTGCGCTGCAGGCTTTCCCAGCCGCGGATGCCCTGGCATTCGTAAAAAGCCGTGTTGATCTTGTAAGCCACGCAAAGGTCGTGCGTGGCGTCGATAATGGCTTTGTTGAAGGCAAACATCGGGTCGGCGTGGGATAACAGGTGTTTGGGGATCTTATTCAAGTCCGTATCGAGGCCGATACATAAGTAAGATTTCCTGTCCCGGATGAGCTGAACCAATTCCTGTCTATTCATATAATATTTTCAATTAGCGCGAATTTCCGGCATTTTTGTCAATTCCTGATTTTGATTTTCAAATTTTCCTTCTTAATTTTTGCCCCGGTCCACGATTGTCGAAAAACTGATTTCCATGAAAATTTGCCTTCATTTACTACTCATCTCCCTGTCTTGCCTCCCTTTTTTGCAATCGAATGCACAGCAAAAGGGGATGCCGAAGATCGGGGTTTGCACGTCTTATGAAAACGACAGCCTGCTGGCAGCGGCCGGGTTTAAGTACATAGAATCCGGCGCCCGCTTCCTGTTCGGCCCATCCGTGCCCGACACCACGTACAACCGCACCCTCAGCCGGATGCGCGCCATGAAACTGGAGGGCGGCGTATGCAACAGCTTTATCCCGAACGATATCCGGCTCACCGGCGCCGAGGCCAGCGAGCCACGCATCCTGGGGTATGTGGACTCCCTCATGCAACGCGCCAGCAAGGCCGGCATTAAAATCATCGTATTCGGCTCGGCCGGCGCGCGCAAACTCGCGGAAGGACAGGATTCCGCCACCGCCCTGCGCGAACTCATCGCCATTTCCCGCAAAATGGCCGGGGTAGCGGCGAAATATGACGTCATCATCGCGATGGAGAACCTCAATTCCGGTGAAGATAATTTCATCAACACCCTCGACATCGTCACCCACATCGTTAAATCCGTCAATCATCCGAACTTCCGGATCACGGTGGACATTTTCCATATGCTGCGGCAGGGCGAGCGCCCGGAAGCCATCCTTCCCGCCGCGCCTTGGCTCGTGCATTGCCATATAGCGGAGAACGCCGGCCGCAGGGCGCCCGGCACCGCGGGCGAAGATTTTACGCCGTACCTGGCCATGCTGAAAAAAGCGAAATACAAAGGCCGCATTTCCATGGAATGCGGGTGGAAAAACATGCCGGAAGAATGCCGTCCGGCCCTGGGATACCTGCAAAAACAACTTGCAGCCGCCTACAAGTAACAAAAAACACAACATCATAAAAATCATTCCACTATGACTACCAGCAACAAGAACCGCCGCGATTTCCTGAAGCTCTCCATGATGGGGGGCGCGGGCGTGGCGCTGAGCGCCATGGGGATGCCTGCCAGCAGCTACGCGCGCATCCTGGGTGCAAACGACCGGGTGAACGTCGGCGTTGTAGGCTTCTCCGACCGCTACCGCCAGGCACTCATGCCCACTTTCCTCAATCATTACAAAGAACTCAACTTCGACATCATCGCCGTCTCCGACATCTGGAAACGCCGCCGCGAAGAAGGGAAATCGGTGCTCGAAGGCAAGCTCGGCCACTCCGTGCAGGCCTGCGTGAACAACGACGAGCTTTATAAAATCAAGGATATCGACGCGGTGATGATCGCCACGGCCGACTTCCAGCACGCCTTCCACACTATCGAAGCCGTGAACAACAAAAAGGACGTGTACTGCGAAAAACCTTTCGCCGAAACGATGGAAGACGCCCGCAACGCCCTCAAAGCCGTGAAAGCCTCCAAACGCGTGTTCCAGGTGGGCACGCAGCGCCGCAGCGGACCGGGCTATCATGCCGCCGCCAAATTCATCCAGGACGGGAAGTTCGGGCCCATCACCATGGTGGAAATGACCTGGAACGTAAACCAGCCGGGGCGCTGGCGCCGGCCCGACCTGGTGAAAGATATCCGCCAGTCCGACGTGGATTTCGCACGTTTCCACTGCACCCGCCCGAAAGAAAACTGGGATCCCCGCAAATACCTCGAATACCGCCTCTTCTGGCCTTATTCCTCCGGTATCTTCGGCCAGTGGATGACGCACCAGATCGATACCGTGCACTGGTTCTCCGGCCTGAAGCACCCGCGCAGCGTAGTGGCAGGCGGCGGTATCTACCAGTGGAAAGACGGCCGCAGCAATCCGGACACGCTCACCGCGGTGCTGGAATACGGTCCTTCCAACGATCCCTCTTCCGGCTTCCAGGTGGTATACAGCTCGCGTTTCCATAACTCCGCAGGCGGCACCAAGGAATTGTATTACAGCAACGGCGGAATGATCGACATGAGCAACAACACGATTTCGCCCACCGGCGGACTGCGCGAGAGAGAAGCGGCGGCCATGGGCATGAAAGCCAATCTCCTCCCGGAAATGAGCCTTTCGGCCGCGGCCGGCGGGGTGGAAAGCGGCGCCAACACCGGCGGCGACGATACCACCAACGCCCACGTCCGCAACTGGATGGAATGCGTGCGCAAACAAGATATCAATACCAACGCCCCCATAGAAGCGGCTTACAGCCACTCCATCGCGCTCATCATGGGCACGGCGGCATACCGCACGGGCCAGCGCGCTACGTTCGACGAAGCGAAGCAGGACGTGATGGTCGGCGGAAAAGTGTTTACACTGTAGTTTTTTATTGCATCAAAAACGAAGGCGCGGGCTGGACGGGTTACTGTCCGGCCTGCCGTCTTTTAGCCATTTCCTCCGCGATCTCCGCAGCCTGCGTATCGCCGGTAGCGCGCAGCTGATGGATGATCTCGGCATAATCGCGGTCGTTGCGGTTCTGGCTGAGCTTGAAGCGCGTCTCGATGCGGTCGAGCGTCATTTCAAAGCCGGTGATGGCGCGGAGATTGTTGTGGAGCGATTTCTCGGGGATGTCGGAAATGTGTACGGGGCAGGCCGAAGCGGCTTCGTATTTATCCATCAGTTTCGTGAGGGAATCCACGAGCTCTGTTTCAGTTAGAATGCGGAGCTGGCCGTAAACGTGTACGGCGATGTAATTCCAGGTGGGGATTTTTTCCTTTTCGTACCAGGAAGAGGAGATGTAAGCGTGGGGATCGGTAAAAACGGCGAGGAAGGTTTGGCCGGATTTGAAATCTTCGGACTGGGGATTTTCGTTGGCGATGTGGCCCCTCAGCACGAAGGTGCCCGGTTCTTTTTCTTCGAGCTCCACGGGGATATGGGTGCCGAAAGGCGCGCCATCATGGATGCTGACGAGGAGGGCGAAGCTGTGTTTGCGGATGAATTCCGATACGGTGGTCCAGTCGTTTTCCTGGTAATACTTGGGGGTGTACATGTTGGCGGGAATAAAGCCCCCAGTGCCCGGGGGACCCCGGCACAGGGGGCGTATAAAAAATCATTCGTTGACCTACTCCACGATCTCCACGATTTTCGTGGGCTCGATGTTGGCATTGCGCATGGCGATGCTCCGGGCGGTAGTGCCGGCGAAGTCGCTGAAGGCCTGCTGGGTAACGGGGTCTTTCCCGGTGATGGCCGGAACGCCTTCGTCGCCGCCTTCGCGGATGCTCTGCACCAGGGGGATCTGTCCGAGGAAAGGGATTTCCAGTTCTTCGGCGAGGCGTTTGCCGCCTTCTTTTCCGAAGATGTAATATTTGTTATCGGGCAGTTCGGCCGGGGTGAAGTAAGCCATATTTTCCACGAGGCCGAGGATCGGCACGCGGATCTGCGGGCTGCTGAACATGGCGATGCCTTTCTTGGCGTCGGCCAGGGCCACGTCTTGCGGGGTGGTCACGATCACGGCGCCGGTTACGGGAACGGATTGCACGAGGGTGATATGTACGTCGCCCGTGCCGGGAGGCATATCGATCACCAGGTAATCCAGTTCGCCCCAGTGCACGTCGCTCACGAATTGCTTGAGGGCGCTGCTGGCCATGGGGCCGCGCCATACTACGGCCTGCTTCTCATCGATCAGCAGTCCGATCGACATCACCTGGATGCCGTATTTCTCCATGGGAGCGATCTTGCCTTTGCCGTCGACGTTCACCATCATCGGTCGCTGGCCGCGGAGGCCGAACATGATGGGCACGCTTGGGCCGTAAATATCGGCGTCCATGAGGCCTACTTTGGCGCCGTCCTGCGCGAGGGCAAGCGCGAGGTTGGCGGCAACGGTGGATTTACCCACGCCGCCTTTGCCGGAGGCCACCATAATGATGTTCTTCACGTTGGGAAGGAGGGAATTCCCGTCTTTCCGGCCCGTGCTGACGTTGGCAGTCATTTTAACTTCTACTTCCGCTTCCTTGCTGACGAGGTGGTGGATGGCGTGGATGCAGGCATTGCGGATCAATTCCTTCAACGGGCACGCCGGTGTGGTGAGCACCACCGTAAACTTAACTTTATTGCCTTCGATCTCGATGTCCTTCACCATGTTGAGCGTCACCAGATCCTTGCCCAGATCGGGTTCTTCTACATTCGACAACGCCTCGAGGACCTTCTCTTTTGTGATCATAAATTGTTGTTAAATTTGATTGCGATCAGCAAAGTTAACCATAAATGAGGTTTAATTTGTCGCTTTTATATTGGACATTGCGGGCTGTTTCCTGTATCTTAGTACCTACACATGTATAGAAATCTTGTCATACTTTTTTCCCTGGTGTGTTTGCCGTTATTAGCTTCTGCGCAGTTCAAAGCGTTTAAAGACAGCATCATACAGATTTCCGGTATTACCATGACCGCCGACAGCCTCCGTGCCGTTCCGGCAGTGAGCATCCTGGTGAAGGGCCAGGGGCGGGGAACCATTTCCAACAGCGTAGGTGTGTTTTCCATCGTGGCCTTCAAAGGCGATACATTGAGTTTCAGCGCGGTAGGCTTCCGGAGGAAGGATTACAAGATACCGCTGGACCTGCCCGGCAACCGTTACTCCGTGATCCAGCTGATGGCGGAAGACACGGTTTACCTCACCGAAACCATCATCAAACCTTACCCGTCCAGGCGCGAATTCGAGAAGCTGTTCGTCAGCATGGATATTCCCAACGACATGTACGAGATCGCCCGGAAGAACAACGAGCAGGCGAAGCTGCGCGCCATTGCGCAGGGCATGCCGATCGACGCGGGCGGGGCGTATAACGTTTTCATGCAGAAACAGCAGCAATCGCTCTACTACGCCGGCCAGGTGCCGCCGCAGAATATCTTCAACCCGCTGGCCTGGGCGCAGTTTATCGAGTCCTGGAAGCGGGGCGATTTCAAAAGGAAAAACTAGCCTTCGCGGCCCAATGCCTCCTTTTTCCTAAATTGCCGCATCATTCACCAAAATTGTACGTTATGCAGAAAGTAGCCGTGATCGGCGCCGGCACGATGGGGAACGGCATTGCGCATGTGTTTGCGCAAAACGGTTTCACCGTTCACCTCATCGACGTGGCGCAGCCCGCGCTCGACAAAGCCCTCGATACCATCGTCCGCAACCTCAACCGGCAGCTCGCCAAAGAGATCATCACCGAAGCCGTGAAGCAGAGCACCATCAATAACCTGCAAACCTTCACCGACCTGGCCGCCGGCGTGAAAGACGCGGAGCTCGTCGTGGAAGCCGCCACCGAAAATGCGGACCTGAAGCTGCGCATCTTCCGCGACCTCGACCAATACACCGCTCCCGGCGCCATCCTCGCCACCAATACCTCTTCCATCTCCATCACCAAAATCGCCGCCGTTACTTCCCGGCCCGGTAAAGTGATCGGCATGCACTTCATGAACCCCGTTCCGGTCATGAAATTGGTGGAAATCATCAACGGCTACGCCACCGAACCGGAAGTCACCGAAACCGTGCGCGAGCTGTCGCTCAAACTGGGAAAGGTTCCCTGCATCGTGAACGATTATCCCGGCTTCGTGGCCAACCGCATCCTCATGCCCATGATCAACGAAGCCATTTCCGCGCTGCATGAAGGCGTGGCCGGCGTGGAATCCATCGACACCGTGATGAAACTCGGCATGGCGCACCCGATGGGCCCCCTGCAGCTGGCGGATTTCATCGGCCTCGACGTGTGCCTGTCGATTCTCCGCGTGCTGCACGACGGGTTCGGACAACCCAAATACGCGCCCTGCCCGCTGCTGGTGAACATGGTCACCGCAGGGCACCTCGGCGTGAAGAGCGGCAAAGGTTTCTACAAATACGAAGGCGTAGGGAAAGACCTCACCGTGTCTGACCGCTTCCGTCAATAATATTCCCCCGTAAAAAAAATGGACCCGCCGGCAACAGGATCGCCAGGCGGGTCTTTTTCATCAAATCCCACATCAAATCTTTATTTGCCGTGTTTCGCGGCGGAAGTGTACAAGTTCAGCTTCAGTTGCTCGGAAATATGTTTGATCGCCGCCATGGCCTTCACGCTGTTGCCCACAGGATCCAGCGGGGGCGCAAATGCCGCGATGGCCATCTTCCCCGGCGCCACGGCAATCACCCCGCCGCCTACGCCGCTCTTGCCCGGCAAACCTACCTGGTACAGCCATTCACCGGAAGTGGTGTATAATCCTTCCATCGACATCGCCGCCAAAACTTTCGGAACATATTCTTCTTTCAGCAAACGCTTGCCGGTCACGGGATTAACACCGCCATTGGCCAGCGTGCCCGCCATCACGGCCAGGTCCTTCGCCGTTACGCCCACGGAACATTGCCTGGTGTAGCTGTCGCAGGCGTCGAGCGGATCGGCCCACATATGCCCGTAAGCCTCCAGGAGCATGGCGATGGCGCGGTTGTGCTGGTTGGTTTCCGCTTCGGATTTGTATAATTCATCGATCAGTTTCAGCGGCCGGCCGGCCAGCTCGCCGAGATAATCGAGTACGATCTGCCACTGCGCGTCTTTGTCAGGCCCTTTCACCATGCTGTTCGCCGCCATGGCGCCGGCATTCACCAGCGGGTTCTGCGGCGAGTATCCCTCCAGCTCGATGGCGATCACGGAGTTAAACGGCATCCCGGTGGCGTTGACGCCGATGCCGTGCATGATACTGTCGGGCCCCACTTCCATCATGGCCTTGCAAAGCACGAACGCTTTCGAAATCGACTCGATGCCGAACTCGTATTTCGAATCGCCTGCTTCATATACTTTCCCGTCGGCCGTAACTATCGCAATGCCGAAGAGATCAGACGGAACATTGGCCAGGAACGGGATGTAATTGGCATTCGCGCCGCCGGGGAGGTTGGCGAATTTAGCATGCGTTTCCTTCAGCAGCGCGTTCAGATCCTGCGCCGGCAACGCCAACGGCAGGAAACATACAGCCACCAGGCTCCATAGAAAACGTTTCATGTGTACAAGTTTTGAGGTTTAGAATTTGAACATCGCGGACAGCTGCAAACGATGATTGTCTGCATGCATACCATCGATATTGTTCCGGTAACCATATAAATATTCGATGCCTGCTTTCATGAAAGCATTGGGATACCAAAGCAGGTTGCCCACCCCGTACTGCGAAAAGTGAAAATCGGACGAAGGCTGGTAGGCTTTGGGTTTCAGCGTGAGGTAAGCCCATCCCACGGTGCTGCTCCATTTGTCGGACCACCAGTGATCATAGAATCCCATCACCCCGAAAGCCGGCACCGTATTGAGTTTTCGTTCAGGGGAATGATAAATCGCGTCGTATCCGTTACCGCCGATGTCATTGAAATAATTTGCGATCCCTTCGCCGCAGGCCGCCTGGTACACGAAGTTATCCTTGTTCGGCAGCTGGAACATCCCGGTGAGATTGACGCCCCATCCCGGTTCGCTCTTGCGGTCGAGGGCAGGCGTTTCATATGTGAGCGGATGGAAAGCGCCGGCCAGCTTGATGTGGTTGCCGGTGCCCCATTCGTGCCTTACGCTTAACACCGCGTCGGGCAGCTGCTGCAGGCTTGCGTATCCGCTGTCTGCCGGCAGGGTGATGTTGCCGCTGGGCTTTTCGAAAGAGAGC
The DNA here is from genome assembly GCF_937874145.1 of uncultured Chitinophaga sp. Classification (GTDB taxonomy): domain Bacteria; phylum Bacteroidota; class Bacteroidia; order Chitinophagales; family Chitinophagaceae; genus Chitinophaga. The sequence continues at coordinate 14,364 of NZ_CALNBI010000134.1, forward strand.
GCGATTTTGGTGTGCCCGCCAACGGGCTGCGTATACCGCACCTGCACCTGCCGCGAAAAAATCATCGCATTCGGACCGTAATAATCGAGCGTGTTGGGGAACACGTCGATGTCCATGAAGTTGGACCAGTATTGCCCCGCGCCGAATCGCCCGTATTCGCCCCAGGCGTGGCGGAGGCGGGGAACGGAGGAGCCGTCTGGGTTGAAGAGGTCGAATTCCAGGGTGGTTTTCAGTGAATGTTTGGCGATGGGAATGGTGCCGATGAAATTGAAACGGGTTTGGCGGATGGAATAGGATGTGCTGGTTTTGTGATCGTTGGGGATGAGGATGGCGCTGGGCTGGAAGGCGTCGGGGTTGGTGGTGCGGTGGAAGTCGTGGATGGCGTCGA
>NZ_CALNBI010000135.1 GCF_937874145.1 uncultured Chitinophaga sp.
GGAAAGGGCGCAAGCTTCCTCCCCGCTGAAACCGTTGGGGGAAAGGGAGTGCGACGGCGCGTCGGTATGTTTGATCATGCAGATATCGACGGAGAAGAGATCGGTGTTGCGGAGCACGGGTTCGATTTCTTCAATGTTTTCGCGCACTTTGCCGAGGCGGTAGCAGTCGAACCGCAGTTTGTCGAGGGTTTCGAGCATGCGGGGCTGTACGAAATAGCTTTGGAAACCGATATGATTATAGTGGCGGATGTAGTTGGGTTGTTCCATGAACATATCGAGCAGGAAGCGTTGCGATTTTCTCGGCGCACCTTCGTTGAGGTCGATGAGGGCATCGGCCACGCTGACTTCGATGATGTATTTCTTGCAGGCGTAGGCCTGGTATTGGGCGTAGGTAAGGTCGTGGCTGCCGCCGAGGATAACGATGGTTTTGCCGGCGTCGATCAATTCGGTGAGCACGGCTTTGAGCGCGGCGTATGCATCGGCCTGTGAGCGGCCGGGGAGCAGGTTGCCAGCGTCGGCGATGCGGAGGTCGCGGTGCCAGAGGAAGAGGCGGTAAAATTCTTTGCGGATGACGTCGGGCGTGGGCGTGGCGGGATTGCTTCTGCCGTTCCCTCTTTCGTCGCCTGCGCCGAGGAAGATGACGTCGGCGGCATCGAGGTTGGGGATGTGGCCTTGTTGGTAAGTGTCGATGATGTTTCCGACCTGGAGGTCGTCGTATTCTTCATCTTCGTTCAGTTCCGCTTTGGAAACGGGCGACAGGTAATCTTGCAGGTGCGAAAAGTCTATCATCACAACGGATATTATTTGTGCGCAAACCTACAACAGAAATTTTACAAATCATGCTGGGGCGCTGTTCAGTTCATGAACGGCATGGGCAGGACGATGTGGCCGCCTGGCTGGGCGGTCCTTAATATAGAAATTGCGAGGTGGAAATAGTTACCAGAGACAATGCGAAGGCCGGATAAAAAATTGCGTCTGTGCGTTTCGCTTACTACGGAACAACGGATGGAGCGGTCGTGTGGTTGGCCGGAAAGGCTTGCCTGGCCGGTATGGTGGGCGGTTGTGCCCCTTTTAATTTTTGTGGATAATGAACTCAAAGGCCTTCGGCTCTTTGCGGAAGAACGCGCGCTCGAGAACACGGCGTTTACTGGTAACGCGGTGTTTGTTGCAGTCGGCCACCTCTGTGGCGGCTGCCAGGAAGTCCATCGTCTCAACCAGAGATAGCATATCGCTGATCTGCTTCACTTCCTGCTGGATCTCTTGCTCATTATAGCGGTCTTCGTGCAACAAAATGAGTAAATCCCTCTCTACAGGCTTCATGCTAATTACGTTTGATTGTTTTCGCTGTTGTTGACATCAAATGTTTTCGATAACGTGTACACTCTTGCGAAGTGCTTCAGGTATAGGTGGAGATTTTCGTATCAGTGCCGCATCCGTCCTTTTTGCATCGGCGGGCAGCCACAATCGTTTTTCTTCAGCACACTGCAACCTTGCCACGTTAAACTCCCCATTATCAAGAAAACGAAAATCCAGCATATCTTTTTCATGGTCCAATAATAATTATGCTTCTCCAAAAATGCTAGTCTGTCCCGCGGGAGTTTACCTTTTCTTAACAATGATCATTTCTAAATTAAACTATTTTCGCAACAAATTCTGAAATATTTGTCCACAAAACCCGCTGTGCAAAAAAAAGTGCTGGTAGTACCCCTCGATTGGGGCCTCGGCCACGCCACGCGCGACATTCCGCTGATCCGCGAACTCTTAAACGCTGGTTGCGCGGTACTTATTGCAGCCGAAGGAAAGCACGCCGCACTCCTTTCCCGCGAGTTCCCCGGGATCACCATCCTCCCACTGCCGGGATACAACATCACCTACAGCAAAAAAGGCCTCTTTTTCGGCCTCAAAATCCTGAAACAAATCCCCAAAATATGGAAAGCCGTCCGCCACGAACAAGCCTGGCTCCGCAAAACAGTGCAGGAACAAGGGATCGATGCCGTTATCTCCGACAACCGGTTCGGCCTCTACCATCCAGATATTCCCTGCATCTTCATCTCCCACCAGCTGCTTATCAAGACCCCCTTCGGCGGCGTCACCGAACGCATCCTCCAGCGCATCAATTACAAATACATCAATAAATACTCCGCCTGCTGGGTGCCCGACTTCCCGGGAGAATACAACCTCAGCGGCGTACTCGCCCATCCTGCCACATTACCCAACAACACCACCTACCTGGGCTGCCTCTCCCGATTCGAGCCACTGGCGGGCGTTTCCCGGAAATACGACGTGCTCGCCCTCATCTCCGGGCCCGAGCCGCAACGCACCCAGCTGGAAGACATCCTCAAAGCCCAACTCGCCGAAATACCCGGCATAAAAGCGCTCATCGTCAGCGGAAAGCCCGACCAGGCCAGCGAAGCAGCCCCCGCACCAGGGATCACGCAGGTCAGCCACCTCAATGCCGCAGACCTCTCCGCCGCCATGCAGGCCAGCGACATCGTCATCTCCCGCTCCGGCTACACCACGCTGATGGACCTCGCCAAACTCGGCAAAAAAGCCATCCTCATCCCCACTCCCGGCCAATCCGAACAGGAATACCTGGGCAAACACCTTATGCAGGAAGGCTATTTCATCTCCGTTCCGCAACACAAATTCAACCTCCCCAAAGCCCTCGAACAGGCAAAAAGCTTCCCGTTCCGCTCTTTCGGCCGGCCAGAAGACATGAATGCCTACAAAACCGTGGTCCGGAAGTTCGCGGAATCACTTTAACGAAATCCTTAATTTGCAATGGATTAACGAAATCAGAGGGCGCTTTTCAGCGCAGCCACCGTTTTCGCGTCGTTGCCGATGAAAATTTTACCGCCGATGATCGCCACCGGGCGCTTCAGAAACGTGTATTCGTCCAGGATCAGGTCGCGGTAATCCTGTTCGGTCAATTCCTTTCCCGCCAGTCCGCGCGCTTTGTATTGCATCGACCGCCGGCTGAAAAGCGCTTCGTAACTGCCGGCCAGCGCATGCATCTCCTCCAGCTGTTCCCGCGTAATTTTTTCCTTCTTGATATCCTGTAATGCCGCTCCTTTCGCCACAGCGTCCGTTTCCGCGAGAATTCTTGCGCAGGTGCTGCAGGTCGAGAGATAATAAATCTTCTTCATCCTGTAAAATTATGAATTATGGGTAATTGATTACTTTTGACGCATGAGCAAAAAACTCTTCTTATTGGATGCTATGGCGCTGATTTACCGCGCCTATTACGCTTTGATCCGCAACCCAAGGCTCACCAGCAAGGGAAAGAACACCAACGCACAGTTCGGTTTCACATCCACCCTGCTCGACCTTCTCAACAAAGAAAAACCCACGCACATCGCCGTGGCTTTCGATACGCATGCCCCCACCGAGCGGCATACCGATTTCGCCGATTACAAAGCCAACCGGGAAGACGCGCCGGAAGACCTCCTCGCCGCGCTCCCCGATATCAAGCGCATCATCGAAGGCTTTAACATCCCCGTCCTCGAAATCGACGGCTACGAAGCCGACGATATCATCGGCACCGTAGCCTGGCAGGCCGCCAAAGAAGGGTACACCGTATATATGGTGACACCCGACAAGGATTACGGCCAGCTGGTGAAAGACAATATTTTCATCTGGAAGCCGCCGGCGCTGGGCAATAAGGAAGAAATCATGGGGCCGAAGGAAGTCTGCGAGCGCTGGGGCATCAACGACGTGGCCCAGGTCGTGGATATTTTAGGCTTGATGGGCGATGCGGTGGATAACATTCCCGGCATCCCCGGCGTAGGCGAGAAAACCGCCACCAAACTGTTGTCGGAATGGGGACCACTGGAAAATGTGATCGCCAACGCCGATAAAATCCCCGGCAAGCTCGGCGAGAAAGTGCGCGCGGGCGCGGATTCCGCCATTCTTTCCAAAAAACTGGCCACGATTATTACGGAAGTGCCGGTGCAGTTCCATGAAGAAGATTATTGCTGTACCGAAGTCAATAAAGAAGCCCTGTCGGAAGTTTTTTCCGAGCTGGAATTCAAAACCCTCGGCAAACGCATCCTGGGCGACACCTTCAACGCCCTTGCCGCGGAACCCGGAAAGCCCGTTCAGCAGGACCTCTTCGGCAATCCCACCGAGGCGCCTTCTGCCGGAAGCGCCCTCGCACAGCAGGCTGAAGCCATCGAGACCGTAGGGCTCGTGGCCGATAAAAACATCGACAACACGCCGCATAATTATACCCTCGCCGATACGCCCGAAAAGCATGCCGCCCTTGTGGCCGAGCTCATGCAGGCGCCCATTGTCAGCTTCGATACCGAAACTACCGGCACCGACGCAAATGCGGTGGATATCGTAGGGATGAGCTTTTCCATCAAACCCACGGAAGGCTGGTATGTTCCTTTGCCGCCGGCGAAAGATGAAGTGCTGCGGATCCTCGAAACTTTCCGTCCTCTTTTCGACCGTACCGATGCGCAGTTCATCGGGCAAAATGCCAAGTATGATATGATCGTGCTGAAATGGTACGGCATCGAAGTGAAAGGAAAGATTTTCGACACCATGCTGGCTCATTACCTGATCGAACCGGAAGGCCGCCGCTCAATGGACCTCCTCAGCGCCCAATACCTCCAGTACGCGCCGGTTTCCATCGAAACGCTCATCGGAAAGAAAGGGAAAAACCAGGGCACGATGCGCGACGTCGAGATCGAAAAGATCAAGGAATACGCCGCCGAAGACGCCGACATCACCCTGCAGCTGAAAAGCAAGTTCGAGCCGTTGCTGAAAGACCGCGAGGTGGAAACGGTGTTTTACGACATCGAGGCGCCGCTGGTGCAGGTGTTGACGGATATGGAATTTGAAGGGGTGAAGATCGATACGCAGGCGCTGGCCGATTTTTCCCGTGAACTGGAAACCGAAATCAGGAAAGCCGAAGAAAGCGTGTTCCAGCAGGCAGGCGTACGGTTTAACCTGGGCTCGCCCAAGCAACTCGGCGAAGTACTGTTCGAAAAATTGCAGCTCGACCCGAAAGCCAAGAAAACCCGCACCGGTCAATACGCCACCGGGGAAGACGTACTGGCGAAGCTTTCCAGCAAGCATCCCATCGTGGAAAACATCCTCGTGTTCCGCGAGCTCACCAAGCTGAAATCGACTTACGTAGACGCGCTGCCCACGATGATCAACCCGCGCACCAACCGCGTGCACACTTCCTACAATCAGGCGGTGGCGGTGACGGGGCGCCTCAGTTCCAACAATCCCAATCTCCAGAATATTCCCATCCGCACGGAAAGAGGGCGCGAAGTGCGGAAAGCCTTCGTTCCCCGCAGCGAGGAATTCACCCTGCTTTCGGCCGACTATTCGCAAATTGAACTGCGCATTATCGCAGCCATCAGCGGCGACGAAAACATGAGCGACGCTTTCCGCAAAGGGCTCGACATTCACACTGCCACGGCCGCCAAAGTATACGGCGTGGAACTGGCCGACGTCACTTCCGACATGCGCCGCAACGCCAAGAGCGTGAACTTCGGCATCATTTACGGGCAAAGCGCCTTCGGCCTCAGCGAGAACCTGGGCATCCCGAGAAGTGAAGCCAAAGCATTGATCGACAACTACTTCGCGCAATATCCCGCTATCCGCCAATATATGGAAGACCAGGTAAAATTCGCGCAGAAGACCGGTTACGTGCAAACCGTGATGGGCCGGAAGCGCTGGCTCAAGGATATCAACTCCTCCAACGCCGTAGTTCGCGGGTTCGCGGAAAGGAACGCCATCAACATGCCCATCCAGGGAACGGCGGCTGACCTCATCAAACTGGCGATGATTTCGTTGCACAAAACCTTCCGCGAGCACAATTTCCGCTCCCGGATGATCCTGCAGGTGCATGACGAGTTGGTGTTCGACGCGCATAAAGATGAAGTGGATATCATCAAACCGCTCATCATCGAGGGTATGCGCAACGCCATGCCGCCCGACAGGCAGTTTTCGGTACCGATCGAAGCAGAGATCGGAACGGGCGCCAACTGGCTGGAGGCGCACTAGCCGCACATTACGAATTAGCAGACCTAACTATAATAAAGCCGGTATGGAACAAAGATTCCGTACCGGCTTCAGTGAACAAAGCAGCATCGGCACCCTGTTCCTGCATACAGGCCGCACCCCTTGCATATCCGCAAATCGTTTACTAGTTTTCACTTATGATCCAAACCTCAAGGTTACAATTGTTGCCCTGCACGTTACAATATTTTGAAGCGTTGCTGCACGGGAATGAAGCATTAGCCCAGATTTTGGGAATCGACGTACCGGAACAATGGACGGAGTACCCGGAAATGGTACTGGTGGCCTACGACAAGTTGCGCAACGATCCTTCCTTGCTGGGATGGTTTTTTTACCTGGCCATCCACAAGGCCGACAATCGCCTGATCGGCACGGCCGGTTTCAAAGGCAAGCCCAACGGCGACGGCTCGGTGGAGATCGGGTACGAAATTTCCGCCAGTTACCGGGAGCAGGGTTATGCCACGGAAATGGCGGAAACCCTTATCCGTTTTGCTTTCAGTCATCCGTACGTGTCGAAGGTGGTGGCGCATACGGAGGAAGAATACAATGCCGCCGTGAAAGTGCTGCAGAAGAACGGGCTCCGGTTCGCGGGCGAGATCAACGGCCGGGAGGCCGGGGAGCTCTGGCGCTGGGAAATCACCCGGGAAGAGTACGGCGCGCGCTGACCGCTCATCCATACTGTAGTGGACCTTTCCCCGCGATCCCCTACATTTGCCGCCTAAATCTGCAATAAATTATGAGCATGAAGACTTGGATGATAGGGGCCGCAATGCTTGCCGGCGGCTCCGTCATGGCGCAAACGATGCCGCTCACCAATAAAACGGGCAGCGAGTACAAATTCACCATCCTCAAGAGCCAGGATGCCTTTGCCGTTCAAAACCAGGGTCAAACCGGCACTTGCTGGTCATTTTCCGGCCTTTCTTTCTTCGAATCCGAACTCCTCCGTACCGGTAAGGGTAAAGATTTGAACCTCAGTGAAATGTTCGTGGTTCGTAAGATGTATCCCCTCAAAGCCGCCAACTACGTGCGCATGCACGGAAAAGCCAACTTCGGCGAGGGCGGCGGTTTCCCCGATGATCTCCTTTGTCTGAAAAATTACGGCCTTGTTCCGCAGGAAGCTTACGACGGCAACCGCGAGAAAAACTATAACCACGCCGAAATGGTGAGCCTCCTCGAGAGCATGCTCAAACCGCTTGGCGATGCAAAAACCATCAACCCCGCCTGGCAGAAAGCCTTCAACGGCGTACTGGACGCATACATCGGCGCTACGCCCGAGCAATTCCAGTACAAAGGCAAAACCTATACGCCCCAGACTTTCGCCAAAGAGCTGGGCCTCAATGCCGACGATTATGTGATCGTATCTTCCTTCACGCATCATCCTTTCTATGAGCAGTTCGTGCTCGAAGTGCCCGACAACTGGAACTGGGAGAAAGTGTATAACGTTCCCCTGAACGAGTTCACCGAGATCGCCGAAAAAGCTGTTCTTGGCGGATACACCCTCGCATGGGCTGCCGACGTGAGCGAGCGCGGTTTCAATTTCAAGGATGGCCTGGCCATCGTGCCTGAAAAAGAATGGGCGGATTACTCCGAAACAGAGCGCCAGGCGCTGTTCACCAAGCCTGCAAAGGAAAAAACCATCACGCAGGAAAACCGCCAGCTGGCCTTCGACAACTTCGAAACGCAGGACGATCACGGTATGCACATCACCGGAATCGCCAAAGACCAGGACGGCAAGAACTACTTCATCGTGAAGAATTCCTGGGGCGCAGTTAACGGCTGCGGCGGCTACTTCTACGCCTCCGTTCCTTACTTCGCCTACAAAACGACCTGCTATATGGTGAATAAGAAAGCCATTCCCGCTGCGATCGCAAAGAAAATGGGTATCAAATAACCTGGTAAAGAAGCAACGTTTTTGATTACAGGGCGCCTCCGCAAGGGGCGCCCTTTTCAATTCACAAGGCCGTCAATCAAAGAGCTCATCTTCCGGATGCTGTCGTTTGTAACGGTAAAATGCCCGCATGGTCAATGCCAGCTTTTTTGGAAAACAAGTATCAATTCCCCTGACCCTCGTAAGCGCAACCACCATTCGCGGAAGGCCTTTTCTATTGCCCTTTTTTCTTCTCATCTTGAATAGCATTTAATTTTTTTTACAATAAATGTTCCGGTTAAAACTTCCCTCGTTGGATCAAATGGCATCCTCACTTCAGCGCCTCCGCAAGTCCATAAAACAGAAATTTGGAACTGTTTGGAAAACCTGGCGTAGTGCCGCTTGAGTATGATGGAATATATCCGGGTCCGCTGCATCGTACTTCCCGTAAAGTATAATGTCGCTTTAGGATGCACCGCCATAAAATCCTCTATAACCCTAACTATCGTTGAAAAAATCTTCACAACATCCCCATTGTTGGATTCAGCGGTATCATCTACCCAATATTTATCGATCAGATCACCGAACCCAACATTGAAATGGTTTTCCTGCAGCATCTTAAATTCCACCCGCTTCCGGATGAAGCCGTGAACGCCTTCGCTGTCAAAATCGAAACGATTACCGCCGCGCGGTACTATTTTGTATGGGTCAACCGACAATGGAAATCCGTTTCGTGCAATATCTGATTTGCCGAAATACGAAACTTTTTTTTGGCCCTGAATTTTAGTGAGAATATCTCCGGAATCCGGAGATCATTTTAGCTGATTGCATCCCAATCCCCCGCACCCTCGCGCACCAATACCGGCTCCGCGCCCGTGCAATCGATCACGGTCGACATCTGCACACCGCCGGTTCCTCCATCCACCACGATATCCACCAACTTCCCGAACTTGTCGTGGATAATCTCGGGATCGGTATATTCCTCCACATACTCGTCCACCGGCAAAGACGTGCTCATCACAGGGTTCCCCAACTCCTTCACCAAAGTCCGGCAAATAAGATTGTCCGGCACGCGGATCCCCACCGTATCGCGCTTCGTCTTGATCATCTTCGGCACCTGGCGGCTCGCGGGCAATATAAAAGTATACGGTCCGGGTAATGCCTTTTTCAACATCCGGAACAGCGGCGTATCCACACTTTTAGTATAATCCGTCAAATGGCTGAGATCATAGCAAATGAAGGAAAAATGCGACTTTTTCGGGTCGATCCCCTTGATCCGCGCGATCCGTTCCACCGCTTCCGGCTTGAAAATATCGCATCCCATACCGTACACCGTGTCTGTCGGATAAATCACCACCCCGCCGTCGCGGAGGCATTCGATAATCGTTTTAAGATTCCGGGGATTCGGGTTCTGCGGGTGCAATTCTAGTCTCATAATCCTTCCTGTTTATAGTAATAACAATCTTTCGCGGATCAATGTTGGCCGGTAAATTACAACCGTATCCATAATCTTGCTAACTTTCCGCCCTGTTTCGAAATCAAAACGGATGAAATTAAAAGGAATCGTCCCGAGAACGTGGAGAATCATCAAGCGGATTTTTCTTATTCTCTTTATTGCACAACTGTTATACATCATCCTGCTGCGCTGGGTGAACCCGCCCGTCACCATGACCCAGATCGGCAGCTGGTTCTCCCTCATCGGAACCGATAAATCTTTCCAGCGCGATTATGTGGACCTCGGCGATATGTCGCAGCATGTCAAACTGGCTGTTATTGCCAGCGAAGACCAGCTGTTCCCGGACCACGACGGTTTCGATTTCAAATCCATCGAAAAAGCCCTCAAACATAACCAGAAAAGCAAAAAGATCCGCGGCGCGTCCACCATCAGCCAGCAGGTCGCCAAAAACGTTTTTCTCTGGCAGGGCCGCAGCTGGATCCGGAAAGGACTGGAAGTGTATTTCACTTTTATGATCGAACTGGTGTGGAATAAAAAACGCATCCTCGAAGTATACCTAAACGTGGCCGAAACCGGCGAAGGCATCTTCGGCGTGGAAGCAGCTGCGCAGGCATACTATAAAAAACCGGCCTCCAACCTCAACCGCGAAGAAGCCGCGATGATCGCCGCATGCCTTCCCAATCCGGTCAAGTACGCCGTCAATCCCCCCGCCCGCATCACCGTGTGGCGGCAGAAACGTATCCTCCAACAAATGCGCAACCTCGCGGGAGATCCCGACATTGCGGAACTTGTCAAGTAGCCTATAAATTCTTCAGGATCCCGTAATTGTGTAATTCATGCACTAAATCTTTTACCGGTTTTTGTAAAAAATCCGGGAATTGTGTCAATTCGCGCAAAAGCCTGTGGGTAAGGGTTCTGCCGTAGATCGGCTGAGTTTGCGCCAAACGATATTCAGAAAGCGCCATCCAAAGCATCGTACGGTTGTAATCGTCCAATTCCTTGTCTTTTAACATCTCAAAAACGGCATTTTCGAAGAGATCACGCGCTTTCGATTCCACGAACGCCCGTCCGAGCCGCGTGGATGTACCCATATAATGCAACGGCGCCGTCCCTTGCACCCGGAAAATACTCCCGATCAGTAATCAATAGAAATAAAAAACGTAGCAATATGCTACGTTGACCTTGGCGCTTATTGAACTGCTGTTGTCTATAAACTTTCTAAAAGTACATTTCCGTCCACCTGAAATTTTTCATGTAAGCCTTTCAATACTTCCAGATTCGGTTGCTTATTACCTGATAATATCCCAGAGACTAGAGATGCGGATACTTGTAATGCAGTTGCCAACTGCGACTGATTAAAATCTCTGTTTTGCATTACATGCATTAGAATAGCCCTTATGTCAGGCTTTAGAGGCATGGGGTAGAAATCTTCTTCCCATGCCTCTACTGCAGTGGACAATACTACAAGTCGCATTTCTTCAGCTGAGGTAAGATCTTTCTCGAGAATCATTAATAATGATTCGATTTCCGCCAAAGCCTCGTAATACTCCTTTTTATTTGCAATGTTCATTTTTGACTTTCCGTATTTTCAATTTACTTCTTCTAATTACTTCAATTTGTTTTTGATTCCTAATAAGATGAAATTATCACCAAGTCACCTATTCATTCTTTCTACACTTACCTAAAGGGAGCTTAGCGTCCCTCTATCGTTATGTCGGTCGTATTCGCTATGCGTTAATACCGCCCGGACGAATACCCTTTGAATCTTATATCTGATAATGGCCACCAACCTATAATTATTGCCGCCGATGTTGAAAACACAACGGTCATTTTCTATCAGATCGCAAGCGCCGAAAATTTCTTTCAATTCGTTTAGATTTTGCGGCTTCGCTTTCTTCATTCTTTGCCACCATTCATTTAGAGGAATGGCTGCTGGAGGATGTTTCTTGCCAAAATCATCTATGGGTCCTCTCGATATAATATGCATAAATTACTGTTTCAATTTTGGTTTTAGCCATAATAGACGATTTTGAGTTTGTATTATTTAACTTTCACGAGGAGTTGCAATTTCCTCCCGGCAGCATTATAGAGGCGCTGCGCTTACCTTATTTTCTGTGTTTACAAAAATACATCATTTCTCAGAATACAACAAATTTCCATTTGGAAAATAATTTCCAAAATGAAATCTGTTCTAACTAATTGAAATTAAATTGATTAAGGTGTTAAAAGTAACCCGAGATAATAAATTAGTTCTCGCACCGCTGTGGCGGCGGTTTCCAGCCGCTGGTTGTGGTCGCCGCGGATATCCGCCCAGGGAACGCCCGAATTGATGACGATATCCCTGTATATATTATAATAGTAAGTCCTTTCTTCGGGGAGCGGGTGCTCGCGGAGGGGATCGTCTTCCCAGGGGATATCGATATAAGTAAGCAGGTAGCCGTGATATTGCCGTTTGGCGATGAGATCGAGGATGCGCGGGTCGCAATCCCTATATTTCGCCTCGCTCCAGACTTTGATGACGTAAAGATCGGTGTCGCAGATGATGAAATCTTTCCCCCGGGCGGCCGCTTCATCTTCCACCGCCAGCTGCCCCAGCGCGATGTGCCATAGGTCTTCTTTTTCATACGGACGGCCCAGCCCTTCCAGGTAGGCGCGCGCGAACTCAGGGACCCACTCCGTTTTATACAGGGCCGCCAATTGCTGGCTGAGGGTGCTTTTGCCCGTGGATTCCGGGCCTATGACTACAATTCTCTTCACGCCTGTCCGTTTAGCTGTTCGCGGTAGATGCGGCGCCATTGGAAATATCCGCTGACGGCCACGATGAACAAAATTACGGTTAATACCGCCGTTGGCGCAAGTCCTTTATACAACAACAGCGGTACCGCGATAACATTCGACACGTTCAACATCACCCAGTTTTCGATCTTCCGTTTCGCCAGCAACCACATCCCGCTCCAGGCCGTAGCCGACACCAGCGCGTCCAGCACCGGAACCGTACTGTCGGTGTAAGATTTCAACACCCACCAGATAAACGCCCATCCGATCACCACGATCCCCAGCGCAATCTGCCAGTCGCGGCGGCTCATCCACGAAATCCCTACCGCATCGTGCCCGTCTTTCCGCCGCGTCCAGTTAAACCAGCCGTAAATGCTCATGATGAAATAATAGGCATTCAGTCCCGCTTCAGCATACAACCCTACATCCGGTTTTGCGAACAGGTACGTGAAAAACCCCGTGCTGACGAGCCCCGTCGGGTACACCCACACGCTGTTGGCACGCGAGCAGAATACGCTGATGATCCCGAAAACCACTCCCGTGGCTTCCTGCCACGACATCAGACGGAAGCCGTCGATCACCTGCTGAAAAAATGATTCCATATAAAATTAAAAAGGCCGCCAAGCCGGCGGCCTTTGACAAAGATACTATTCCTGTTCACCGATCAATATACCGGAAACATTCCAGAAGCTGAAACTGCCGCCTTCAGGTTTACCCTGCGGGATCGCCACCTGGATGGTGTGCTTGCCGGGCGTGAGTTGCGGCATCGGGACGTCGACCGGGAGCGTCAGCGTGCCGGGGCACCAGTTGGAACGGCTCAGGTCGGACGACGAAAGCCCGTTGCCGAAGTTCCCTGACGCGGGGTTGAGCAGGCGGTACGTGGCGCAGTCCTCCCTCCAGGGAAAGAAGTGGTACACGCGCTGGCCGTCCACGAAAATTTCGTTGAGTTTCGGATTGAACTCGTCGCCGCCGCCCCAGCCGCCGTGGCCGGTGGTGATGTAGCGGAGCTTGAGGTTTTTCACGCCGGCAGGAACGTTTACCGTCACCGTCAGCGAGTCTTTATCGAAAAGGGAAGCGTATTCCTGGCCTGCCATTTCCATTACATTGGTAGAGTTGAACACCGGCTGCACCCACTTTTTCGGCTCGGGACGGCCTTCGCCGCCGTCGTAACCGGGATAATATTTGAAATTCAGACTGGCTTTGTGGCCGCCTTTATCGTAGTTGCCGATGTAAATCCCGATATACACATCGCCCTGCAGGCGCGGCGCGAGATCGGAAATATCTTGTTTATAGACGGCAGAATCCGCCCAGTTGTACCCTTTTATTTTAGCCTGCGCATTGAAGTGGCGTACGCCGAAGGGCGTGAAAAAGCGCATCAGCTCCAGCGGCGGCAGGTAGCTGAACTGGCCGCCACCATAGCCGTTGGGATAGATCGAGCCGACGTTGCTCTGGCGGCGACCGTCGATCAG
>NZ_CALNBI010000136.1 GCF_937874145.1 uncultured Chitinophaga sp.
GCCGGCACCTTCAACAACCCGCTGGAAGCGCTGGCGTTCCTGCGCAAGGAGCCCTCCGTCAAACTCGTTTTCCTCGACATCCAGATGCCCGAGCTTTCCGGCATCGAATTCATGCAGCTGCGGCAGCGCGGGGTAGACGTGATCATCGTTTCCGCCTACGACGAATACGCCGTCGACGGTTTCCAGTACGACGCCGTGGATTATCTCCTCAAACCCGTACCCTTCGACCGCTTCGTGAAAGCCGTCCAAAAGGTGACGGAGAAACAGCCGCAACAGCCAGCGGTTCCCGCGCAGCCGGATTTTATCTTTATCCGGACCGACAAGCGGATCATCCGCCTCAACTTCAGCGAGATCCTGTTCGTGGAAGCCCTGCGCAATTACGTGGCTATCCAGACGGCCAGCCAGAAGATCCTCACTTTGCAGAACCTCCGCAGCTTCGAGGAAGCTTTGCCGCCGCGGCAGTTTATCCGCGTGCACAAATCTTTCATCGTGGCCATGAACAAAATCGACAGCGTGGAAAAGCAGCGGATTTTCATGGGCCAGCACATGGTTCCTGTTGGCGATACCTACGTCAAACAGTTTTACGAAGCCATGGGTATGAGCTGAGCCATAACATTTCCGCAGCTCGCCTGTTAATAGAGAACGATGCCGACATTCCCCCTGCAATCCGCAAAAGGCCGCAGCGTGATGGCCGCCACGATCCTCGCTTCTTCCATGGCGTTTATCGACGGCACGGCCCTCAACGTGGTGCTGCCCGCGCTCCAGAACCAGCTGCAGGCCACTGCCGCGGGGCTGTTCTGGGTCCTTAACGCGTACCTGCTCATGCTGGCGGCGCTCATCCTGGTGGGCGGCGCGCTGGGTGATAAACTCGGCAGGAAGCGGGTGTTCATGACCGGGATACTCGTGTTCATCGCCGGTTCCGCTGCGTGCGGACTGGCCGCCAACGTGGAGCAGCTGGTGCTTTTCAGGGTGGTGCAGGGCGGGGGCGGGGCGCTCATGATCCCGGGGAGCTTGTCGCTGTTGTCATCCTCCATCAACGAAAACGAACAGGGAAAGGCCATCGGCACCTGGTCGGCCTTTACCACGCTGGTGACCATGGGCGGGCCGGTGCTGGGAGGCGCCCTGGCCGATGCCGGGTTGTGGCGGTACATCTTCTTCATCAACATTCCCCTGGGGCTGATATCCCTGTTTATCCTCCGCCGGCACGTTCCCGAACAGCGCAACGAGTCGGCGGCAGGAGGGATCGACTATACCGGCGGCGCCTTAACCGCGCTGGGGCTGGCGGCGCTGACGTTCGGGTTCCTGCGGATGCCGGAATATGGATTTTCGCACTGGCAATCCTGGGGCGCCCTTGCCGCGGGCGTTTTACTGCTAACGGCGTTTGTCTGGGTGGAGATGAAATCACCCAACCCGATGCTGCCTTTGCATCTTTTCCGCAACCGCACATTCTCCGGCGCCAACCTGCTGACGTTCTTCCTGTATGCCGCGATGGGCACCGGAATGCTGTTCCTTTCACTCAATATGGTGCAGGTGCAGGGTTACACCCAGCTGCAATCCGGGCTTACTTTTCTGCCATTTACAGTGCTCATGATCCTGCTGGCGCGGCCGGCGGGCGGCTGGGCGGATAAAACCGGGCCCAGGCCTTTCCTGGTGGGCGGGCCGCTGCTGGCGGGTACTGGTTTGTTCCTGATGTCGCTGGCGGGAGAAACGGGCGGGCCTTCCTATTACTGGACCACCTTTTTCCCGGGGATCCTTGTGCTGGGGCTGGGCATGTCGCTCACCGTGGCGCCGTTAACAGCAACGGTCATGGGCGCGTTGCCTCCGCAACTCTCCGGCACCGCGTCCGGCGTGAACAATGCGGTGACGAGAATCGCCAGTGTGTTTGCCACCGCTATTTTCGGGGCGCTGGCCGTGCTGCTGTTTGCGAAGGATGTTCGGTCGGGGTTGGAAGGAATGACGATGAACGAAGGATTAAAATCCGCCGTGGTAGCGGAAACCGTGAATCTCGGCAATGCGCATCCGCCGGGTGGCGTGCCGCAGGAATTATCCACTACCGTGAAAACGATATACAAAGATGGATTTATCGCGGCCTACCGTAGGATCCTGCTCATTTCGGCGGTGCTGGGCTGGCTGTCGGGGCTTATTGCCTGGTGGCTGATCCCGGGGAAGGCGCACTTCCGGAAACGGCCGTCAGCGAACGGCTGAAAGGTGTGCCGCCCGCCCGAGCGCTGTTTCGGTGGGGCCTTCGAAGGAAGCGAGGTTCGCCAGTTCACGGACTTTCCTGGTACAGGCCATCCAACCCCGTAAATTATTCAAATCGCAAACCAGTCTTTTCCGGCCCAACAAGGCAAGGTCCGCCAGGTCCTGCACGCCTTTCGTTTCATGTTGAAGGCGGCGGATGGCCACTAGACCCACGGCATGCAGCGCATGAACGGCATGTGCGTATTCTTTCTTCTTTTTGGCGGGATAGGGCAACCTCGACAGCGCCTGGTTGAAGCGGGCGCTTTCCGCCATGAACCGCTTTTCCAGCCGGCCGTAGCGGCGGTGGAGAATGGGAATAGTGAAGATGCCCGCTCGGATATCTTTCCAGATATCGGTTACATCATAAGTCAGCTGCATCAAACCTGCCATGGGAAAAGCGAGGGCGGTTTCCCCTGGCACTGGGTAATGGTCGAATGCCGTGTATAACAGAAGTACGGAATGGTAACTTTTGTGATACGTGATGCGGAACAATTCCGCTTCGCAGATGGCCGCATCTTCCTGCCTGCGCGACAGCTCCCGCCAATGGCACACATCCCGGAAATGGGCCGTTACAGCCGCCGGGGTGGATGCAGTGGCCAGCAGCCGGAGATAGGCTTCCCGAAGCACAGATTCGCTTTCGTTCCGCGGATTAAATCCGGCGGGGTGGTTGGCCAGTTCCCGGATGCGGGTATCGTTTGCCGGGCGCACGTTACACAGATTGTCGAACAGCGGGGCGATAATGGCATGGAGCGTCTGCCGGGTTTGTTCGGCCTCCGTGAGCTCCCGACCCTGCATGCGGGCCAGGGCGCCGCAGACCACGTAATGAGCGATTTCCTGGTATCTGTACATGCGTTCGATGAGATCGTTGGGGAGGATGGAAAGCGCATCCGGCCGGAGGTGCATCAGCATATCCCGCAACCGCCGCCGCATCGCGGGACGTTGCCGGCGCTTCCGGAAATACAACCGGAACAAGTGAAAAGACGTTTCCGCCAGGGGTACATCAGGGTATGTCATAACGGATAGGGATATAGGGATTCCGTCCCCCAAAATAACAATTTCCACTATCCGCAGGTAGTTAAATAATCGCAAACCCCAGCTATTCCCCTTCAACCGCTCATTTTCAACGCCTAACGTTTATCCGCCGCCGTATGTCCGCAGCTGGCCACAACTAAAAAGCCCCCCGGACAGGCCGGAGGGCTGCATTCTCAGGTATACCAGGTTAATTGTTGATCCAGGATTTGTTGTAAGCCGCCGCCACAATATCGTACACGTCGCGCCAGCCGTCCTTGATGGAATTGATGCCCAGTGCCAGCTCCACCTTCGCAGGCAGCTTGATGATCAGCGTCTGGCTGCCTACGTCGCCGCCGTTCAGGCCTTCCTCTTTGTTGCGGTTCACGTACAAAGCGCCGTCGTGGCCGTAAGCCATGCCACCTGTTACGGGGAAGCGGGCAACCCAGCCGAGGCGGTTGTTATCCATCAGCGCACGTTCCTCGGGCGACAGGATACTGTCGGAATGCGTGAGGTACACGATCACGCGGGACATTTCCATCGTGGTCAGCACCCATCCGCCACCGCCGCATTTGTTGGACCAGTCCCCGAAATCGCTGCCAATCAGCCGGTATGGCCCCTCGGTCATCATCATCGTCATCTTGCCCGTTACCGGCGCACAACCACGGGTAGGAATCCCGGCTTTTGACAGTACGTGCAGGTTCACCAGGCGGATGTATTCCTGGCTCATCCATACCTGGAAGTCTGCCGGCGGCAACGCCAGCTCCCGTTGCCGGAATGTAGCGGAATCATGCAGTTTGGGAAGGATCGCGCGGAACAAAGCGTAGTTGATGTTCGAATATGCGTTCGACTGCGGCGCGGTAATGGGTGAAGCCGCTGTTGTCATGAGCGACGACCATTCCGTGGCGCTGCCGCGGATGCCCGAAGTGTGCGTCATTAATTGTTTGAAAGAGAGCTTTTTGATGGTGTCGTGCACCGCCCAGGATGCAGGCAGCCAGGGGCCGATCTTCGAATCGATGGTCACGTCTTTTTGCAACATGTACTGTACAACAGTGGCGGCTGTCAACGTTTTGGTAACGCTGGCCACGTTGATGAAAAGATCCAGGCCGGATTTGGTGCCGCCAACCGTAGCGATGCCAAATTCCGCCGTATCGGCCACCTGTCCGTTTTGCGTAATGACGAACTGATACCCCCGCGCACCAGTGAGCGCGGCCTGCAGGTTCTTCTTGAATGCAGCAGTGCTGAATACCTTGTCGTTCGATTTGATGGGAAGTCCCTTTTCGCAGGATGCAAGTCCGGCAAGGACTACAGCGGATACAGCAAGCGTTTTGAAGGGTGTGATAACGTGTTTCATTTTTGAGGTTTTAACAGTGATGGCACCAAAGGTAATATCGCACACACCGGGCCGGGAGCACCGTTTCATGAAACAACCTTCCGGGTTAACGGAAACAGTACATGGTTTCATACGTGATCAGTCAACACCGTTGTCACAGACCTGTACGTTTCATCATTTAATGCATCTGATTCCCCCTGATAATAATTAACTTTCAACTTCAATCATCTTTATGCAACTAACTTCCCAAATAACCGAACATTTCCGCAGCGTGCATACTGGTAATAACTGGACGGCCGTCAACCTGAAAGACACGCTGTCTGACGTAACCCTCCAGGAAGCCATGACGCCCGTCGGCAGCCTCAACACCATCGCGCGGCTGGTGTTCCATATCAACTATTACGTATCCGCGGTATTGCAGGTGCTGCGCGGCGCCCCGCTGAACGCCAGCGACAAACTTTCGTTCGATCACCCGCCGCTGGCCACAGAAACCGAATGGCGGCAACTGGTGGCCAAAACACTGGAAGACGCGGATGCCTTCGCCGCCTTAATTGAAAAATTCCCGGAATCTCGGCTGGGGGAAGTGTTCGAAAACCCTGACTACGGTAACTATTACCGCAATTTCCACGGTATTGTCGAACACACGCATTATCATCTGGGCCAGATCGCCGTGATCAAAAAACTCCTCCGCGAAAAGGCATGAAATCTTCATGAGATCAGCAGCGCCGGCGCACTCAAATGAACCGTCAACGCGGTGCTCCTCATAAAACGAAACGGCCCGCAAAACTGCGGGCCGTTTTTGTACAAAGCAATATCGAAATTTACAAACCATAACGTAAGGTGGCGCCAAACGTGCGCGGATCGCCGAGCACACCGGCATAATGCCCCGCGTTGCCCGCCCCGGGCAGCAACTGCTCGAAGTAATTTTTATCCAGCAGGTTCCTCGACCACACAAAGAACGAGAACCCGTTCACCGCTTTGAAACCCGCGCGTGCATTCAGCAGGAAGTACCCGTCTACCCGCAGGTATCTGGAAGGAGAGGGGTTCGCCGCAAAAAACCAGCTGCCCAGCTGCCCGAAAGCCTTGCCGGCCTGCGTCACTTCACCGCCACCGGAAACCGCCCATTTGGAAATACCCGGCAGCTCACCGCCGGAAATATCTTTAAAAGTAGGACCACCGGTTTCTTCGAGCGGCGGCGGCGCGTTGGTAAAGCGTACGTACTTGCCTTCGGTATACGCCAGCGCACCGAAGAACGACAGGAAGTCGCGCACCCGCACGTTCGCATCAAGCTCTGCTCCGCGTACGCGCACCTTTTCGGCGTTGGCGAGGTAACCGCGGTTCACCGACAGGTCGGCGGCCTGTACCTGCGTCTGGTACTCGGAAATCTCGGTGTTGTAAACGGTGAGGTTGATGGTGGAGTTGTCGCCGGGTGAGGTTTTCACGCCTACTTCGTAATGGCGCACTTCTTCCGGTTTGATCACTGCGAGATCGAGCATCGTTTTGCCGGCAGTTGTAGGCAAGCCGCCGAGGTTGAGGCCTACTGGTTTAAATCCAGTGGAGAAGGTCGCGAAGGTATTGATCCGTTTGTGCGCCTTGTATGCCAGGGTAACCTGGCCGGAAATATTGGTGTCGTCGATGTCGGTTTCAAACGCCTGGTTCGAATACACGGCATTCTTCAGGGCGATCAGCGCAGGGTCTTCGGTCTGCAGGCCACCATATGTTTCCCGGCGGAAGTTCACTTCCTTGTCGTCGTAGTTGAATCGGATGCCAGGCAACAGGCTTAGCCTGTCGGTGATGGCCCAGTCTACCTGTCCGAATACCGCTCCGCTGAAAGATTTGAAAGTAGGATAGGATTTGATGCCGTAGCCGTCGAACAGACCCGGTGTTTCCCAGGCGGCGCTGGTGGTGTTTTTGGAGAAACGCCACTGGTCGCGGCCCGATTCTTCGATGTGAGCGCCGTCGGCTTTCAGGTTCTGGCCGAAGGCGTATACACCGAATACGCCGCTAACCTTGCGGAAGAGCGAGCCCGCCCAGCGTACTTCCTGCGACCACTGGCGGTGCTTTGAGGTAGCCTGAGATTTGGCGAGTGCCTGCAAGCCGGTAAAATCACGGTCGTTGGAAGGATCCCAATTCCAATAGCGCCAGGCGGTGGTGGAAGTGAGCCTGCCCGAGCCCAGTTTGAAATCGATGTTGAGCGAGGCCCCGCCGAGGTCCTGGAACGATTGCCAGGGTGTATCGTGATCGATTACACGGTCAAAGGGATTGGTGCTGGGTACTTTATAATTGAGATCGGCGGCGATGGCGTCGAACTGGCGGTAACCGGCGCGCAGCGTGGGCGCCGTACCGGCATATACCTGTGCGTAACCATCCGGCCGCTGGCGTGTGGCGTCGGCCGCGAGGATCACTTCCACTTTCTCGGAAGGCTTGAACAGCAGCTGCCCGCGCACGCCGAGGTTGCTGAGGGTATTGGTTTGCTTGTCCGTCCGCTGGTTGTAAATGGTGCCATCCCGATGCGTGCCGGAAAATGATACCCTGGCCGCGAATTTATCACTAAGGGGGCCAGTGAGCGAAGTTTTGGCCTGCACGAACCCGTAGTTGCCGTAACTCACTTCAAAATTAGCGCCCGGCGTGAATTTGGGCTTTTTGGTGGTAACGTTGAAAGTACCGGCGGTAGTGTTTTTACCGAAGAGCGTGCCCTGCGGCCC
>NZ_CALNBI010000137.1 GCF_937874145.1 uncultured Chitinophaga sp.
GGGCCAGCGGGTCCGGTGGGTCCTGTTGGACCAGCGGGCGCTGATGGTGCAACGGGGCCTGTTGGGCCGGTGGGACCTGCAGGACCGGTGGGTGCTGCGGGTCCCCAGGGGCCTCAAGGGCCTGCGGGCGCGATGGGACCTGCGGGGGCTGATGGTCCTGCGGGGCCGGTGGGTCCGATTGGCCCAGTTGGGCCTGCGGGCGCTACAGGTGCTGACGGACCAGCAGGACCGGTGGGTCCGATTGGACCTATTGGGCCAGCGGGCGCAACGGGTGCGGACGGACCAGCGGGACCGGCTGGTCCGATTGGACCTATTGGGCCAGCGGGCGCTACCGGTGCTGATGGTCCTGCGGGACCAGCCGGGCCTGCGGGCGTTGCGGGACCAGCCGGGCCTGTAGGGCCTGCCGGACCTGTTGGCGCAATGGGACCTGCCGGACCGATCGGACCGATTGGGCCTGCCGGACCAGTGGGACCTGCGGGGCCTGCTGGAGACATCAACGGTGTTGCGGCTGGCGGCTCACTGAGCGGTACTTATCCGAACCCTGCGATTGCGAACGACGCAGTGAATACTTTACAAGTCGCGGATGGTGCAATCACCCTTCCTAAACTGGCGCCGGGATTGATTCCCACCAGCCTGCCTCCGAACGGCGCTGCGGGAGGCGATCTTGGTGGTACTTATCCGAATCCCAATGTAGCCAGGATACAGACGATTCCGGTAGCGGTGACTGCTCCCGCAGCGGGCCAGGTATTGAAATATTCCGGGACCGAATGGGCGCCTGCGGCTGATAACGCCGGTGGGGGTGCGCTTACGCTTCCTTACGCCGCTGCGGAGAACAATGCGGCAACGCTGTTTTCGATCACCAATAACGGCGACGGCACTTCCCTGGAGGGCGTCAACAATACAACGACCAGCAATATTGCGGCGGTGAGAGGTGTGGTTTCGAGCGCTACGCCTGGCGGTTTCTCTTCCGGGGTGCGCGGTATCAACAATGGTACCGGCGGACTGGGGGTTGGCGTATGGGGTTCTCAGAATGGTTCCGGATGGGGCGTATACGGCACCACGCCTAACGGCCTGGGTGTGTACGGCAATGCCAGTGCCAACGGAACCGGCGTTTATGCGAACAGCAATACCGGTACAGGCCTGACGGCGACCAGCAACAATGGCATACCAGCATCTATCAGTATTTTCAACAACGCCAATAATAATAGCGCGCTGATCGTGAACTCGGTGGGTAACGGAACGGTTGTCAACGTTTCTACGTCGGGCAATGGCGCGGGTGTAAGAGCTTCAGCGAATGCAGGTTTTGGCGTACATGGTATTACCACTTCCCAAACCAGCGCGGGCGTAGTCGGCGATAATAATGGAGGTGGTGAAGCCGTAGTAGGCCGTACCACCAGTGATATCGCCGGGGCCGTGGTAGGCCGTAATGATGGCGGGGGATATGGTGTGAGAGGGTTTATCGCAACCAACACTGCAGGAAGTGGTGTAGGGGTGTTAGGACAGGTGGGATTGAATGGTAGCACAGGCAGTGCAGGCAAATTCGAGAACTTCAACCAGACCAACATCGACGCCAATACGCTTTCCGTTGTTTCCAACGGCAACGGTAACATCCCGGATAATACAATTGGGAATGCTTCTTCGTTCCTGCTGGACAACAACAACAGTGTAGGCGCTGCCGTAAGAGCAGAAGTGAATACCATATTTGGCAACTTCGGCGCGGCAGGCGTATTCGGCGTTTCTTCGGGAACCGGTGGCCGGGCAGGGCTCTTCTACGCCTCTAACCCTTCCGGAAACGGCGCTTCGCTTATCGCACTTACCGACGGTAATGGCAACGCCATCACGGCGAATGCCGGTAAAGACGGAAACGGCGTGGAAAGTAATATCGACGGCGCAGGAAATGCGATTTATGGATGGGTGCCCACCTTCGCAACAGGGCGTGCGGGCCGGTTTGAAAATTATAATGAGGACAATATGAACCCCACCCTGCTGGTCAAAACAGTAAGTAAGAATGATGAATCACCTGCCGGACATTTCATGGTGGATAACACCCAAAGTACAGCAGCCGGTGTATTGGGTACCGTAAATACCATCTTCGCCAATTTTGGTGCGGCGGGTGTATATGGCCGTGCCGACGGGACCGGAGGAACGGGTGGATTGTTCTATGTTTCCAACGCCACCAACCCGAGGCCCGCTCTGATCGCGCTGACCAACGGCACCGGTGAAGGCATCGTCGCGAATGCCAACGATGGCAATGCCGTGGAAGCGAATGCGGATGGCAGCGGTTCCGCGATCTATGGCTGGACGCCTAACTTCGGTACAGGACGCGCCGGACGTTTCTCCAACTTCAATACGGACAACACGCAAACTACCGTCGATATCCGCAACGACGGCAGGGGTACAGCACTGTTGGTCGATCACCGTGGCGCAGCCGGGAACATTGCCGTTTACCAAAATGTGGGTGCCAACGTAGCCCGCATCAATAAAGCCGGTCGTGGATTTTTCAATGGCGGTACCGCCGTAAGCGGCGCCGACCTTGCAGAATCATTCGCTGTAGAAGGTACGTCCGATGCTTATGAACCCGGAGACGTGCTCGTTATTTCCACTAATACAGACCGGATGGTGGAGAAATCCGCCCAACCTTATTCTACACTGGTAGCGGGCGTTTACGCCACCAAACCAGGTGTTTTGCTGACGGAAGGCAATGCTACTGATGAAGAAATGGGACACGTTCCCATGGGCGTAGTCGGTGTTATCCCCACCAAAGTCTGCGACGAAGGCGGGCCTATCGCCCGCGGCGATCTCCTCGTTACTTCCAGCAAACCTGGTTATGCCATGAAAGCCGATCCCGATAAAGTGAAAACCGGCCAGGTGCTCGGTAAGGCACTGCAACAACTGAGCGGCGGAACCGGCGTGATCAAGGTGCTGGTGAATGTGAAATAAATAACGATTACGCACATACGTACAGAAAAGGCCGCTTCGTGGAAGCGGCCTTTTCTTTTTACATTTATTTTTACCACATTCTAATTCCGGTTTGCTCGGATTTTGTTGACATTTTTTATACCTTGCACCCGTTGCACCAACCATCGCATCTCCAATTTTAACCATCGTTTTGAAATACCGCCGCAGTAACCACTGCCTTTTTTTACCATACTTTACTTGAAGCGCATATCCGGAAACATGCTGATCTATCCCCGCTGATAAGACAGTATATCAACATTTGCACGACGGCTGACATTAGCCGTCAGTGAAGCTTTTTTCTATTATCGACAAATTAACCGATCACCATATTCCTGAAGATGAAGACAATTTTACCTAGTATCCTTTTAACCGTTATGATCATGACCGCTGCAAGTGTCCCTTCCAGGGCGCAGTGGGTAATGGTAAGACAGGTGATAGCCACAACCGGGAGCAGCGGAATTGTTGGCGGCATCCATTTCGACTATACCATCGGCGAGCCTGCTATCTCTTCTTTCCCGGCAGGGTCCATGTTGCTGACCCAGGGATTCCAGCAGCCCGACGTATTGCCTCCACTCCTGCCCGGCCGCAATCCTGTACTGGATTTTTCACTTTTCCCCAATCCCGCGCTCACTACTTTTAAAATACAATTCAATCTCCTTACGCACGCGTCCGTTTCCTTTATGATCCTCAACACATCCGGCCAGGTAATCCTCCAGGACCACCGGAGTTTTGCTCCGGGGAAAGTTGTAATCCCTACTTCGGTCGATAAACTCGCGGCAGGAATTTATACCGTGATGGTGAAGGTCAACGCTTTCGTCTTCACGGAAAAACTCATCGTTCAATAGTCCAAACCGGAAACCATGCAACTATATAAACTGATTCCCGTCATTGCGGGAATGCTGGCGGCAACCCCGTTGATGGCACAAACATCCGCGCTCCGCCCCGTCAACACCGGAGCCTCTTTCCTCCTCGTAAATCCTGACGCCCGGAGTAATGCACTTGGCGGTGCCATCACCGGCCTGGAACCCGATGCCAACGCCCTCTCCGGCAATGCGGCCAAACTTCCTTTTGCCGGCGAATACGGCGCCAGCGTATCGTACTCGCCCTGGATGTACGACCTGTCCGATAAAAAAACGAACATGACGTACCTGTCGGGATTCAAGACCTGGAACGAACAGGAAAGCCTTGGCGCCGCTATCCGTTACTTCAACTACGGAGACGTTACTTTCCGTGACGATAACGGCAATCTCCTTCAACAATACAAACCCCGGGAATACGCCATCGACCTCGCCTATGCGCGCAAACTCGGGAGCCGGTACGCCTTATCCATTACCGCGCGGTATATCCGCAGCGAGCTGGGCAACGGTCATTACAACGGACAGTTGCAGAAGCCCGCATCGGCCGTGGCAGGGGATATCGGCTTTTATTCGCAGGGATATAAAGATCATATCGAAGGGAATAACCGCTTTGCCTGGGGCCTCAGCCTGACCAATATCGGTTCGAAACTTTCCTATACGGATGCGTCCGACGGGCGGTCTTTCCTCCCCATGGGGCTGCGTATCGGCGGCGGCTACACGTTCGTGCATACGGAAGACCACAAATTCACACTGGCGGCGGATATCCATAAACTACTCGTTCCTACTCCTCCTGTTTACAAGCTGGATGCGGATGGGTTGCCTGCCAACGAGATTGAAAAAGGTAAAGATCCAGACAGAAGTGTGGTCGAATCCATCTTTACTTCGTTCAGCGATGCGCCGGGCGGTTTTGCGGAAGAGATGCGCGAGTGCGCACTTTCCGGCGGGATCGAATACGCTTACCGGAATACCTTTTTCGTGCGCACCGGTTACTTCTACGAGCATCCGGAAAAAGGCCGCAGGCAGCAATTCTCATCAGGTTTCGGCGTACGTGTGGAAGGCTTCCAGCTGGATTTCGCATGGCTGCTGCCCACGATACCAAGCATCCGGCAAAGGCAAAGCCTGCACTTCACGCTCATGTACACCCCGTTCCGGGATAACTGATTTTGAAACTTTATCGTACCATCATTAATACGGACACATGCATAAGTTACTGTCAATGACTACAACGCTGTTGTTGCTTGCCACCGGCACTGCCCTGGCGCAACGTGCGGATAACCCACAAGCCAAGCTGGATAAGCTTTTGAGAGAAGCCAACCAGGTCTCGGCACCTCCTGCCATCCAGAAGCAGGCGGCTCCCGCCAAACTGCGGACCGCGGCATCGATCATGGAATACCTGTTCCCGGCGCGTTCGATGGGTGGAGCAGCTGCAATGTCGGCCCGCCAGGCGAATACCCAACAGGGTACTTCGGGCGTGCAACTGCCTTCGGAAATTTCTGCCGCGGCGGCGGCGCAACAAGCGAAAGCTTCCGCACCGGCGAACACAACGCCAATGATCACTCCGGCGGTACAGGGCATCGAGCCCGCCGCGGCTCCCATCAAACCGGCTGTACCTAATAAATAAAAACATGAAGAAAACGATATACACATTGATGCTGCTGATGACGACCGCGCTGGCGGCGCGTGCACAGCATGCATTGTCAGGGATAAATTACCAGGCGGTTGCGCGCAACAACAATGGCTCCGTAGTAGCAGGACAGGCATTGGGCGTGCGTTTTTCCATCCGTGGCGGCGGGCCCAACGGCGCTATCGAGTACCAGGAAACGCATCAAACCACGACCAACGCGATGGGATTATTCAATCTGCAGGTGGGCCGCGGCACGCCGGTGAGCGGTACGTTCGCGGCGGTGCCCTGGAGAAACGCCAACCAGTTTCTGCAGGTGGAAGTGAATACCGGCGGCGGATTCCAGACGCTGGGCACACAACAGCTGATGAGCGTTCCGTTTGCATTGTATGCTGCTGATGGCAATCCGGGGCCTGCCGGTGCTCAGGGGCCTGCGGGCCCGCAAGGGCCGACGGGGGCTCCTGGTCCTGTGGGGCCGGCGGGCGTTACTGGGCCTGCTGGTGCAACGGGCCAAAAAGGTGACACGGGTGCGCAGGGTGCTCCCGGAGTGAAAGGGGATAAAGGCGACACGGGCGCACAAGGGATGCAGGGTGATAAAGGCGATACCGGCGCACAGGGTATCCAGGGTGTTCCCGGTGTGAAAGGAGACAAAGGCGATAAAGGTGATACCGGCGCACAGGGGCTCCAGGGTGTGAAGGGGGACAAAGGTGACACTGGCACGCAGGGTATTCAAGGCGTGAAGGGTGATGTTGGTGTACAAGGGCTCCAAGGTGTGAAGGGGGACAAAGGTGATACGGGCGCTCAGGGAATTCAAGGTGTGAAGGGAGATAAAGGTGACGCTGGTGCACAGGGGCACCAGGGTGTGAAGGGCGATAAAGGTGATAAAGGTGATAAAGGTGATACCGGCGCACAGGGGCTTCAGGGTGTGAAGGGGGATACAGGCGATAAAGGTGATACCGGCGCACAAGGGCTCCAGGGCATCCCCGGTGCGAAAGGTGACAAAGGTGACGACGGCGCTCCCGGCCAGCCAGGCCCTATCGGCTTGCAAGGGTTACCTGGAACGCAGGGTGTGCAAGGTATTCAAGGTCAGCAGGGTCCTAAAGGCGATACGGGCGATAAAGGCGATACAGGAGATCCTGGGCCTTCCGGGCCTGCAGGCCCCCAGGGCATCGCTGGCGATATCAATGGTGTGGCTGCCGGCGGCGACCTGTCCGGCACTTATCCTGATCCTGCCGTAGCGAAATTACAGGGAACACCGGTCAGCACCACAGCACCTGTTGCCGGGCAGATCCTCCGGTTCGATGGTACCATGTGGGCGCCGCAAACCGGCGGCGGCGGCGGTTTTTCACTGCCTTACCTTGCCACAGAAAACAATGGTTCCACGTTATTTTCTTTGAACAATAATGGAGACGGCACTTCCATCGAAGGCGTCAACAACACCACTACATCCAGTATTGCCGCGGTACGCGGGATTGTTAGTCCCGTTGCTCCCGGGGGCTTTTCCTCCGCGGTGCGGGGTATTAATAACGGCACCGGCGGATTGGGCATCGGCGTATGGGGCTCGCATGCCGGCAGCGGTTGGGGCGTGTATGGCTCAACGCCGAACGGCCTGGGTGTATACGGCACTTCCTCTGCCAACGGTTACGGCGTGTATGCCAACAGTAACAGCGGGACAGGCTTGCAGGCTACCAGTGTAAATGGAACACCCGCTAATGTCAGCATCTATAACAATTCTAATCATAATGTGGTGCTTAGCGCCAATTCTGTTGGCAACGGCAATGTCATCAGCGTCTCCACAACCGGCAACGGCAAGGGCTTAATTGCCACCACCACCAACGGTTTTGCCGTACATGGCATTACCAGTGCGCAAACAAGTGCCGGCATTATCGGCGATAACAACGGCGCCGGCGAAGCCATTGTCGGCCGCACTACTAGCAATATTGCGGGTGCTGTTGTGGGCAGAAATGATGGTGGCGGATATGGTGTCCATGGATTTATCGGGACGGATCAATCGAACAATGCGATTGCGGTGTATGGAAGGGTCGGAATCAGTGGAAGTACCGGCCGTGCGGGCAGATTCGAAAACTTTAATGTGAACAATACAAATGCCAACGTATTTGAAGTGCACTCTAATGGCTTGGGCAACATACCCAATAATGCGTTGGGCAATGCATCCTCCTTTACAATCGATAACACCAGCAGCGTAGGTGCCGCGGTAAGGGCTGAAGTCAATACTTTATTAGCCAATTTCGGCGCGGCGGCGGTATATGGCGTGGCTTCCGGTGCCGGAGGTTACGGCGGCATCTTCCATTCCTCCAACACAACCGGGAAAGGCAATGCATTGATCGCGCTGGGGAATGGTGACGGCACTACCTTCATATCTACCGCTATTAAAAACGGGAGCGCAATAGAAGCTATCGCAAACGGGACCGGCACAGCGGTGCGGGGAAGAACAACCACGGCTTCCAATGGTTTTGCCGGTTGGTTTACAAACGAAAACGAGTTCAACATCAACCCGGCTCTCATCGCTATTACGGATGGCATCGGCCCTGCGGGCAGCTTCAGGGTTGATAACACTACGAGCAGCAATGCCGCGGTGAAAGGTGATATCAATACCAGTTCGTCTGCTTTCGGTACAGCCGCTTTGCTGGGCGTTTCGAGGGGAACCGGTGGTGCCGGCGGCGCTTTCCTGGTTACAGATCCTAATGGCGACGGCGACGGGGTTACGACTTTAGTACAGGGAAGCGGGGATGGCGTATATGCGTTTTCCGCCAAAGGCAATGGCGTTGCGGCTTCTACCGACGGCACTGGTGCTGCGGTGTATGGCTGGATCCCGGCGGTGGGCACAGGCAAAGCGGGTCATTTCCTGAATATGAATACCGCCAACACGCAACCGGCCGTAACGATACAGAACCAGGGAACAGGTAATGCATTACTCGTCAATCAAAACAATACCAGCGGAAACGTAGCAGTGTTCCAGCGTTCGGGCAGCAATGTGGCGCGAATTTCCAACACGGGTATGGGCTTTTTCAACAGCGGGACCACCAATGGCGGGGCCGATCTGGCGGAAGCATTCGATGTGGAGGGTGCGCGTGATAGCTATGAACCCGGCGATGTGATGGTGATTTCCAAACGGACGGACCGGATGATGGAGAAATCCGGCAAGGCTTACTCCGCGCTGGTGGCGGGTGTATATGCCACAAAACCTGGCGTGTTACTGACCGAGCAGGAGGATCTCGAAGCCCCCTCGGACCAGGTGCCCATTGGCGTGGTGGGTGTAATCCCGACCAAGGTGTGCGACGAAGGCGGCCCTATCGAGCGTGGCGATCTCCTCGTTACTTCGGGCAGGCCGGGTTACGCCATGAAAGCTGATCCTGAAAAAGTAAAAACCGGCCAGGTCCTTGGGAAAGCGCTGCAGGAGCTGAAATCCGGCAGTGGCAAGATCAAGGTGCTGGTCAATGTGAAATAATCAAACTATCCCTTCCCTATTTATTGTCAGGCTGCCGTTTCTATGGCAGCCTGTTTTTTGCGCTATTGCCGGCCGTTAGAAAGTTAAGCCTTCAAACAATTTAAGGATTACCTGGACAACAATTTTGGGTCTGGCAGTCCAACACGATGGATGAGCTCCTCCGCCATTTTCTTCTTCCTGACAAAAAAAGGATCTTTGCTGAAATCAATTCCAGGATTCCACTCACCTACTTCTATCAATTTGGTATCTTTGTCTAATGTATCCTTAGAAAGTTTTACAATTTTCATGATGATTGATTTGAAAAATTTACTTGCGTGAAAACAAAAATGCACTGTAATTATACCCTTTAATAAATGGCTCCCATTGCTCGTCTATCAACCCTAAAACTTCAAATAGTTTCTCCAGTTCAATTCTGTAGTTATTTAATGCTATCTGATACAACCTCGTTCTTGCCGGTGTTGTACCCTTTACAATTATTAGGGCTGGTCCAAACTCATCCAAGTAATTCACAGCTGTTTTCGCTACTGTCGCTAAAACCTTATTCGTGTCACCATTATTAGAAACACTCCGATCGTTAATAGCATACCCGTCCGTTATGTAATCCCCGAACGCTAGATTAACAACCTTCAATCCGTTTATGGTTTCAGCTATAGGTTGAAACTGGATTATCTTTCTAATTTCCCCATTGGGACCTACGCTGTCAAAAGCATATGTAAAATCAAGGGCGGGCAAAACAATGGGTTTGCAATGATATGTATTTAAAGCCATGTCTGGTATATCTACCATAACAAGACGCAATCATCTACAAAAAGGGGGAACAACAATAGCTAATAAAATCAATTGGCTGATATAAAAAACATAAGGCTGATCCGGGAATACCGGACCAGCCTTTGATATGCTTACAAACCGTCTTAAAAAAACGGGATGGTTATACCTTGAAGTGGGAGAATGCCTTGTTGGCTTCAGCCATACGGTGGGTATCTTCTTTCTTTTTGAAAGCGGCACCTTCACCTTTGCTGGCGGCTACGATTTCGTTCGCCAGTTTCTCAGCCATGCTCTTACCATTTCTGTCACCAGCGTAGCGAACCAGCCATTTGATGCTCAGGGACACCTTGCGGTCAGGACGTACTTCGGCAGGAATCTGGAAAGTAGCACCACCGATACGGCGGCTGCGTACTTCAACGGCCGGCGTTACGTTGGTCAGTGCTTTCTTCCAAACTTCGTAACCGTTCTCGTTGGTCATTTGGCTAACACGGTCAACCGCGTCGTAGAAAATACGGTATGCAATGCTCTTTTTACCTTGCTCCATGATGTTATTCACAAAGCGGGTTACCAATTTATCCTGGAATCTGGGATCCGGAGCCAGGGGTAATTTTTTCGCAGCTTGCTTTCTCATTTATTTGAAAAATTTCAACTATTTATTACAAATTATTTTTTAGCCTTTTCCTTTTTGGTACCATACTTGGAACGGCTTTGCTTACGGTCTTTCACACCAGCAGTATCAAGGCTACCGCGAACGATGTGGTAACGAACACCCGGAAGGTCCTTTACCCTGCCACCACGGATCAGTACGATAGAGTGCTCCTGCAGGTTGTGGCCTTCACCCGGAATGTAAGCGATAACCTCCACTTTGTTGGTCAGCTTCACTTTCGCTAC
Source organism: uncultured Chitinophaga sp. (assembly GCF_937874145.1). GTDB lineage: Bacteria > Bacteroidota > Bacteroidia > Chitinophagales > Chitinophagaceae > Chitinophaga. Next base: position 10,562 of record NZ_CALNBI010000137.1, read on the forward strand.
TTTACGCAACGCGGAGTTCGGTTTCTTCGGAGTGGTAGTGTACACACGGGTACATACGCCACGACGCTGCGGGCAAGCATCCAAAGCTCTGGACTTGGATTTGGCCCGGATAATTTCTCTTCCTTTTCTTACTAATTGTTGTATTGTAGGCATTCTTACCTATTTTATATTTTACTGCTGTTTTACAATGAAACCCGTCGTTCCCATTAAGGGAATTTGGGAGGGCAAAGGTATCACTTCCGCATAACATTACAAAATTACTTGGAAGTTTTTTCCTAAAATCGGCCAATTAACGGGGATTCTCCAGCAATAAAGCCCCCGAAAGCTGGTCCCACTCCTCCTCCAGCGTGCCCCGGAACACAGGCTTCCCCGCCCGGGCATACCAATACGCCGCATTGCCCGCATCCCCCTCCTTCCGGTGAAGATATGCATGCACCCACGACCCCGCACGCGAATGATCCTCCTGCGCAATGTCGTGGCTCCGGTCCCAATCACCCCTGCCATCCCACCACATCGCCAGCAAAGCGGGCGTTAACCCGGCCGGCGGCACAGTGTTCTGCAAAGACTCCTTAAAAACCGAAAGCGTCATAAGGCCGCAAAGATACACCGAATCCCCCGTCCACACAACCCCTGCCGCACTCCTTTATATACATGATATCCCCAAAATAAAAAACCGGGTCACGCGTACGCAACCCGGTCATTTTATATAAACAACGTGGTTATCAGTCAATTATAAAGTTCCAGCCCCGCTCGTCGGCCACCTTGCCCGTCCGGATCGCATCCAGCCGCTCGATCACTTCTCTTCCCACTTCATACTTAGTGGTATCCAGGCTGATCTTGTGCTCCTTGTAATCCAGCTGCTCCACATACGCCACGCTCGCCGCCGTGCCCGTACCGAACACCTCGCGCAGAGTGCCATTCTCGTGGGCCGCCACCACTTCCTCAATGGAAACAGGGCGTTCCTCCACTTCCAGGCCCATATCCGTCAGCACGTCGATCACGCTGGCACGGGTCACTCCCGCCAGGATCGTACCGTTCGTAAGATCGGGCGTCAGCGCGCGATTGCCGATGATCACGAACACGTTCATCGTGCCGCACTCCTGCAGCCATTTGTATTCCGTGCCGTCCACCCAAAGGATCTGGTCGTAACCGTCCTTCCGGGCCTGCATGGTCGGGTACATCGCCCCGCCGTAGTTGCCGGCGGCTTTCGCATACCCCACCCCGCCCGGGAAGGCGCGGATGTATTTGTCCTGCACCAGCAGGTGAATGGGCTTGTTGAAGTAAGGGCCCGAAGGACTGTTAATCACCGCAAAACGGTAAGTATCCGAAGGCCGCACGCCGATGAACTCGTCCATCGCGATCATAAACGGCCGCAGGTACAGGGAACAACCTTCGTTGGAAGGCACCCAGCCGCGGTCGAGGTCGATCAGCATGGCCATGCCGCCAATAAAGAGCCATTCCGGCACATCGGGCATCCCCATGCGCTCCGCGCTCTTGTTGAAACGCGCATAGTTGTCGTACGGACGGAAAATCATGGGATTCCCCTCCTGGTCGTTATACGCCTTGATCCCTTCAAAAATCGCCTGCCCGTAGTGCCAGGCGGCATTGGAGGGGCTTACGTTAAAGGGCTGGAATGGGACGATTTCCGCGTTCTTCCATTCTTTTCCGTCGAAATCCGCCACCAGCATATGGTCTGCATATTTCTTCCCAAATACCAGGTGATCGAAATCTACCTCGGGGAGCCTGCTCCGGGAGGTTTTCGTCACCTTAATCCTCTGCTTCGCTTCTTCCATCACGGTAGATTTAGCGGTGGGATATTCTACTGCCATCATGGTTAATTACTTTTATCTCAATATTTTTACACGCTCGTTTGCATGATTCCGTTCCACCGAACGATCCGCAAATAAACGGTTTTTCCCACACATGGGATTATCACATTAAGCATTAATACAATATTTATGAGCCTTGAGCGATTACAGCTGGACCCGTTTCTGTTGGCGCAAATGTACCACCAGCCTATCATTCCGGAGGAAATTACTGCCGTTCCCGCCGAGGCGAAAGCCGTGCCTGAAATCAAATATTTAGGCGAAAATCAAAAAAACATCCTGCTCCTCATACAAAATGAAAGGGAAGCCTATTTGAGCGAGGAAACGTTTAATCTCCTCGCAAATATTTTAAATGCCTGCAAACTCGGCATGCAGGATGTTGCATTGGTCAATACGGCAAACTACCCCGGCATCAGGTTGCAGGATTACCTCCAGAAGATCCCCGCGCGCCAGGTTATCAACTTCGCCATCGAGCCCGCGTCGCTGGGACTTCCACCCACCCAACCCTACCAGACCACCGCTTTTAACGGCCTGCCGGTCCTCTATTCGGACGACCTGCAACTCATTGCAACAGACAAAGCCCTCAAAGGCCGCCTCTGGATGGGCCTCAAACAATTATTCGGTATATAATCTATTGATATGGAATTAGTTTTCGCGACGAACAACGACAATAAAGTGAAGGAGATCCGCTCCCTGCTGGGCAACCAGTTCTCCATCGTCACCCTCCGGGAAGCCGGTATCGATATCGACATCCCCGAGCCGCACCCCACCCTGGAAGAAAATGCCCGGGAGAAGTCGCTCACCATTTATAATATGACCGGCAAAGACTCTTTCTCGGAAGATACCGGCCTTGAAATTGATGCCCTCAACGGCGAACCTGGCGTCCTTTCCGCCCGTTATGCCGGCGAAGCGAAGAGCTCCGATGATAATATCGATAAAGTCCTCCGCCTCCTGGAAGGCAATACCCAACGCTCCGCCCGCTTCCGCACCGTGATCTCCCTGTTCCTCGACGGCCGGGAGCACCAGTTCGAAGGCGTGGCCGAAGGCGAAATCCTGACCCAACGGTCTGGCGGCAAAGGGTTCGGCTACGATCCCATCTTCCAGCCCGCCGGCGGCGACCGCTCCTTCGCGGAAATGGAGATGAGCGAGAAAAACCAGTTCAGCCGCCGCGCGAAAGCCTTCAAAAAGCTCATCGCCTTCTTACAGGAACGCCATGGCCAGAGTTAAGATCGATATGCCGGAGCACTTCCGGTTCCTCACCCAGCTTCCCGTCCGCATCAGCGACGTGAACTACGGCAACCACCTCGGCAACGACGCCATCATGTCCATCCTCCATGAAGCCCGGATGCGCTACCTCGCGTCTTTCGGCGCCACCGAACTGGAGGTATCCGGTACCGCGCTCATCATGGCCGACGCCGCCATCGTCTACAAAGGTGAAGGATTTTACGGCGATCAACTGACAGTTGAAATCACCGCCGGTGAATTCACTTCCGTGGGATTCGATCTGTTCTACCGCATCAGCACTTTCCGGGGCGGACAGCTTGCCATCATCGCCGAAGCCAAAACCGGCATGGTTTGCTTCGACTATTCCGCCCGCAAGGTGGCGCGCCTTCCGGAAGAACTTAAAACGCAACTCAGTAAAACCAACGCATGACCAATAACATACAGGACATCATCCTTTACCGCCGCACGGTGAAACCGACGGCGATGAACGGCAAGAAAATCGACGACGAAACCGTACGCGAACTGCTCCGCCTGGCCGACTGGGCGCCTACTCACGGCCTTACCGAGCCCTGGTACTTCGTGGTGTACAGCGGCGATAAAGTGCAGCAATTCTGCACCGACCATGCTGAATTGTACAAGCAGTACACACCCGCCGCACAATTCATTTTAGGCAATTATGAGAAGCTGAAAACGCAGGGCGACCTCGCTTCCCACGTGATTGCCGTGGTGATGAAGCGCGGCGCCAATCCCAAGATCCCCGAGATCGAAGAAGTTGCGGCAACCGCCTGCGCGGTGGAAAACCTCTGGCTCGCGGCTACCGCACAGAACATCGCCGTGTACTGGGGCTCGGGGGGCATGACCTACACGCCCGCCATGCAGGATTACCTGGGGCTGCGCGACGAAGACAAAGTGCTGGGATTCCTCTACCTGGGTTATACGGAAGAGGCTCCACGCACCGGGCGGCGCCTGAAGCCTCTTGAAGAAAAAGTTAAATGGATGTAATCCTTTTGATTAGCTCAGCTGGTACGTTTTGGCCAGTTCCTGGAAATCGCGTACCTGCTGGGCTTCCCATTCCCCGTTTTTGCCGGTTTCGGCAGCCATGATCTTCGCCACTTCCGGCGCGATACGCACTGCTTCTTCCGCATCCAGGAACAGGGCGCGGGTACGGCGGGCCAGGATATCCTCTACGGTCTGCGCCATTTCGGTACGGATGCCCCAGAGCACCTGGGTGCTGATGATCCCCAACGCCTCACTCAATACTTTCCCGCCACCTTCGAGGTTTTTCACCGCCTGGGCGTCTGAACCATAGAAATATAAAGGATCGCTTTCGTCGAGTTTAACGGAAGCCCCATGCACAGGGAGTTTCCGGGTAACGGATTCGGTCGCGGCCCAGCCTTTCACTTTCTCCAGCCTGTCTACCACGTCTTCCCCCATTTTCCGGTAGGTCGTCCATTTGCCGCCGAGTATGGTCACCAGGCCTGATGCGGACACCATGATCTTGTGGTTCCGGGAGATTTCTTTCGTTTTCTCGCTTTTTTCGGGTTTGGCCAACGGCCGGAGGCCCGCCCATACGCTTTTCACATCGCTGCGCTGAGGCGTTTTCTCCAGGTACTGACCGGCTGTTTCGAGGATGAAGCCGATCTCCTTTTCCATCGCCACGGGATCGAGGCTGATTTCGTTGACCGGATTATCGGTGGTGCCTACCACTATTTTATTATGCCAGGGAACGGCGAACAACACGCGCCCGTCGGAAGTTTTCGGGATCATCAGGGCATTGTCGCCGGGGAGGAACGAGCGGTCGAGCACCAGGTGAACGCCCTGGCTGGCCACGATCTTGCGTTTGATGGCGGGATCGTCCATTTCGAGGATGTCGTCCACGAATACGCCGGTACAATTGATTATGCCTTTGGTGTGGAACTGGTATTCCTTGCCGGATTCGGTGTCTTTCGCTTTTACGATACCGAGCTGGCCGTTTCCGTTCTTGTTCAGGCCGGTGACTTTCATATAGTTAAGTGCCACGCCGCCTTTTTCGTAGATCGTTTGCATGAGGTTCACGGCCAGGCGCGCATCGTCGAACTGCCCGTCGTGATACAAGATCCCTGCGGTGAGATGGTCTTCTTTCAGTCCGGGCAGCAGGCTCAGGGTTTTCCTGCGGGAAATGTGCCGCGACCTGCCGAGGCTGAGGCGCCCCGCCATCCAGTCGTACATTTTCAGGCCGATGGTGTAAAAAATGCCTTCCCACCAGCTATAGGCGGGGATGACAAAAGAAAGGTTCCGGGAAAGGTGTTGTGCGTTTTTCAATAGCAGCCCTCTTTCGATGCTGGCTTCGCGGACGAGTGCCACATCGCCCTGGGCGAGGTAGCGGACGCCGCCATGGAGAAGTTTGGTTGCTTTACTCGACGTGGATTTGGCAAAATCGGACTGTTCCAGGAGAAGGGTTTTGTAGCCGCGGGTAACGGCTTCCAGGGCGGCCCCCAGGCCGGTGGCGCCGCCACCGATGACAATCACGTCCCACTCACTGGTTTCCCCGATTTTTTGCAGTTGTTCTAAACGGTTCATTTTCGCTGTTGAATTCAAGGCATTATTATACAATATACATCGTAATCCGATACTGGCAAAATTAATCGTTTTTACCCGCTATTTCCGGGAAAGTTGGATTTCTGCCATCAATAATTGTTTGATCATTGCATGTCAGGGGTTTATGTTATTAACGCGGCACCGGGGTATTTGTTCCCATGTCGGGTGCTATGCAATTATTAAGTCTTCCCCCCTGCACGGGCGGCGGAGCGCCGGCCGGATTTCATTCGGTAATAGGTACTGGCGGGATGGCCGGGGCGTTGCCCGTAACTGACAGGACCAGGGCAAAGTGACGGTTCAGATACCGGCGCGATATCAGAAATCCCAGTTCTTCACCCGGGCCACGGCCTTTTGCCAGCGTTCCCGCAGGGCGGGGCCGGGTTGTTCTTCGGGAGCGAAGACGCGTTGAATGGTATATTGTTCCCTGATTTCCTGCAAAGTCCAGAAGCCGGTGGCGAGGCCCGCCAGGTATGCGGCGCCGGTAGCGCTGGCCGGCATCACTTTGGGGCGCATGACAGGGTATTGCAGGATATCGGTCTGCATCTGCATGAAAAAGTCGTAAGTGGCGGAGGTCCCGTCGACCCGCAGTTCCCGGATGGCGCGACCGCTGTCTTTTTCCATGGCGTCCAGCGCGTCGGCGATGCCGAGCGCTACACCTTCCAGGGCGGCGCGGGCGATGTGGCCCGAAGAGGTGCCCCGGGTGATGCCGATGATCATGCCGCGGGCGTAGGGGTCCCAGTGCGGGGTGCCCAATCCTGACAATGCGGGCACGAACATCACCCCGCCGTTGTCGGGTTCCGTTTGTGCGAGGGCTTCTATCTCAGCTGTGGATTCGATCAGGCCCAGGCCGTCGCGGATCCAGCGGAAAACAGAGCTTCCGCCGAAGACGCTGCCTTCCAGGGCGTAGGTGGTTTCCTCCCCGATCTTCCATGCGATGGTGGTGAGCAGGTGATTGTCGGACGTCACGGGTTTGGAGCCGGTATTCATCAATGCGAAGCAACCGCTCCCGTAAGTATTCTTCACCATACCGGGCTCCAGGCACATCTGCCCGAACAGCGCGGCCTGCTGGTCGCCAGCTACCCCGGCAATCGGGATCACGGCGTCCAGCAAACCAGGCTGGGTATGCCCGATGATCTCGCTGTTGGAGCAGATCGCGGGTAATAGTTGATGCGGGATATTGAACAGCCGCAGCAGCTCTTCGTCCCATTCCAGCGTGTGGATGTTGAAGAGCATGGTGCGGGAAGCGTTCGTCAGATCGGTGACATGCGTTTTGCCGCCGGTGAGCTTCCAGATGAGCCAGGCGTCGATGGTGCCGAATGCGAGCTTGCCCTGCTCGGCGCGAAGGCGCGCGTCGGGAACATGATCGATGATCCAGGAGATCTTGCTGGCGGAGAAATATGCGTCGAGGATGAGGCCGGTTTTGCGTTGCACGAGGCCGGAGAAGCCCTGGTAACGGAATTCGTCTACCAGCTTGGACGTCCGCCGGTCTTGCCAGGCGATGGCGTTATACACCGGTTCGCCTTTCTCGCGGTCCCAGATCACGGTGGTTTCCCGCTGGTTGGCGATGCCGATCCCGGCGATCTCCCCTGCGCGGATACCCGCCGTGGCAATGAGTTCTTCCACTACCGAAAGCATGGTATACCAGATCTCGTTGGGATCCACCTCGATCCAGCCCGGTTGCGGATAGTATTTCTCGTATTCTTTCTGCAAATGCCTCACCACCTGTCCCTCGCGGGAAAAAAGCACGGCGCCAGCTGCGCTGGAACCGAGATCGAGAGAGAGGATATATTTCTTGTCGCCGTTCATCTGCCGGGAATTTTATTAAACTTGCTTCAGGTCGGTAATGGCCTGCATCAGTTCGCCGAGGTACTGATACATGGTTTCCAGGTATTCGTTGCCGAGATCGGTGAGCTGGTAATATTTGCGCGGAACGCCTTCATCCATCTCCACCCATCTCGACTCCACCAGTTTTTCTTTCTTCAGCCTGCTCAGCAGCGGGTATATCGTGCCTTCGGCGATATCCATATCCGCCAGCTTTTTGATTTCGCTGATCAGTTCATAACCGTACCGTTCCTTTTTCTGCAGCAGCAGCATAATGATGTATTCGAACAATCCCTTTTTGATCTGGGATTGCCAACGTGTAATAAAATATGCGTTTGCATCAGGCTTGCGCTCCATAGCGGTTTCGGTACGTGTAAGATTAAATGTAACTCAATTATTGCAGTAAATGCGGCCGTTCGGTGAATACTTTCCAGATGAACTCCCCGAAGATCGTATTCGCCCAGGCAAACCAGGAACGCGTGAACTGTGCGGGATCGTCTTTATGGAAAGATTCGTGCATAAACCCTTTGCCGGCATGGCAGCTCTTGAGGATGCGCAGGCACTCTTTGATCTCGGTTTCGCTCTTGCTCGTAAGCCCCTGCATCACTACGCTGATGGGCCAGATGCGGTCCATGCCGGTATGCGGGCTCCCGATCCCCTTGCCCGCTTTCCCCGAGAAATGGAAAGGGTTTTCGGATGAAAGGATCATTTTCCGCGTGTTGACATACACCGGGTCGTTGGGCGCCACCGCTCCGAGGTAAGGCAGGGCGAGCAGGCTGGGTACGTTGGCGTCGTCCATCAGGTTGAAGCTGCCGTAACCGTTCACCTCGAACGCATACACTTTACCGAACTGCGGGTGCGTGGTAATGGCATATTTCTTCAGCGCGCCTTCCACTTCCGCAGCCAGCTCGCGGCATTCAGCCGCCAGGGAGGCATCCATTTTCTGCGCCGTGAGGATCTCGGCTGCCTGCCGGAGGCTCACTACCGCGAAGAAGTTGGAAGGAACGAGGTAGGGGAAGATGGTGGCATCGTCGCTGGGGCGGAACGTGCTGCAGATGAGGCCTACAGGCTTCACCGGGTAGCCGTATCCCGCCAGCGGAACACCGTCGGTAGCCCAGGAAGTGGTGCGCTGGAAGGTGTAAGGGCCGGGACCGTTCTTCCGCTGCTGCTCCTTGAACGTTTTTACGGTCAGCGCGATGGATTCTTTCCAGGCGGTATCGAAGGGCGACGTGTCGCCGGTCTTTTTCCAATAGAGGTAAGCGAGGCGGATGGGATAGCAAAGGGAGTCGATTTCCCATTTGCGTTCGTGGATGCCGGGCTTCATGTCGGTGATGTCTGTCGCCCATTCGCCGCGTTTGTTTTCGTCTTTATAGAACGCGTTGGCGTAGGGGTCTTTGTGGATGCACTTCACCTGGTGGTTGATCACCCCGGCGATGAGGTGCTGCAGGTCTTTGTCTTTGGCCACCAGCTGGAGGTAAGGCGAAACCTGGGCGGTGCTGTCGCGCAGCCACATGGCGTCGATATCACCGGTAATTACGTATGTATCGGGCCGGCCGTTGACCGTCGTGTATTCCACGGTGGTATCGAGCGTGTTCGGGAAACAGTTATTGAAGAGCCAGGCCATTTCGGGATCTTTCACACCTTTCTGCACGGCTGCGATGGCTTCTTCCACGGCTTTGCTGCGGAACCTGCGCTGCGATTCGGGAACGCGCACAACTGGGAACGGATCTGCCGATGCCCAGGAAAGCGCGGGACGGAGAATGGCTGCGGAGGAAAGTATAGCGGTTTGTCGGAGAAAATTTCTTCTGCTCATAATTCAATGATTAATCCTGAAAAATAGATAATCCGGACAAGAAATCGCATCCTGTCCGTCAAAAATCCCTTGCTAAAATTTATGAACGTGTTAGCAGTGCAATGAGTTGGGCATGTTGCGGGAAACGTGCGCCCAGATCGGCTCTCCCGGCCAGTTCGAAGTCAGCGAAATCGAACCCGGGCGCCACGGTGCAACCGGCGAGGCAGAAGCCTCCCGTTTCTTCCACGCTGGAAGCGAACCAGCTGCCCGCGGGTATTAAAACCTGCAGGTGTTCTCCTTTGCGGATGTTGCGGCCCAGGAGGTGTACGTGCAGGGTGCCATCCGGCCGGATCTCGTAAATATGCAGCGGCGTGCCGTCGTAAAAATGCCACAGCTCGTCGGATGCTATGCGATGGAAAGCTGAAAAATCACCGTCTTCCAGCAGAAAATAAATCGCCGTGGATGCATTCCTGAGCCCGGAAAAGCCTTCGGGCTGGATGGCCAGGGGTGCACGGTAAGTTTCACGGAAAGAGCCGCCTTCGATGTGTTGCGTCAGTTGTAGTGTTTCGCGCCAATAGGCAGCTGTTGTTTTCATTCGCTAAACTTACAGCATTTTATTGGCAGAAGCGGGGAAGACTTTAAGATAAAGCGGGTTGCGGCTGCAACACGGGCTTGGGAAGCGGCGCTTTTTTCGCCTTCTTCGCTTTCCTTTTCCTGCCCAGCCAGATGCACACACCGGTAACGGGCAGGCTGGCGCAGATAAGGCTGGCGAAGAACATCAGCAGCTTCCCGGGAAGGCCCCAGATAGCGCCTACGTGCAGGTCGTAGTTCATGCGGCGGAATTTGTCGCCCATGGATTTCTCCTCGTATTTGCCCGCGAACGGACCGGTTGCCTCCAGCGGTTGCAGGGTATATTGGTCGAACAGGAAGTTCTCTGTTTTATAATAGGTGCCGGGGCGGTTGTTGATGGTAACGCTGATGGGCGCGCTGTTGCCGGTGGCGAAGTAGAGCGACAAACCCGCTTCTGCCGGCTTGGCTTTCATCACCCTTGCCCAGGCGATGTCGGTATTGGCTTCCAGGGAGTGTGCGGGGGTGAGGCGGGTGGTATCGGAGATGGGATAAACCGCGTCTTTGAGGGATTTGCCGCCCGTGGTGGCGTAATACAATCCGTCGGCCCACCATTTGAAACCATATACCAGGCCGGTTACGATGAGGATCACGGCGATGCTCATGACATAAAAGCCCAGTACGTTATGGAGGTCGTAGTTTTTGCGTTTCCACTTAGCGTCCCACTTCACGGAGAAGCGTTGTTTGCGGGCGGCTTTGTTGCGCGGCCACCAGAGCACGAGCCCTGAGAGCAGGAGCACGAAAAACGCGAGGGTGGACCATGCCACGATGGGCTGGCCGATCTTGCGGGGCAACCAGAGGTTGAAGTGCCCTTCCAGCACAATGCGGAAAAAATCGCTTTTCGCGTCCCAGGTACGGAGCACCTGGCCGTTGTAGGGGTTCATGAACACCTGCTGGTAATAGGCATTGTCGCCACGGCCGTAGAACTGGACCACGGAACTGTAGTCCTTGCCGCCATAGATGACGCCCTGTGCCGATTTGCCGATTTCCTTTTCGGCGATGGCGCGGAGCTGGGAAGGGGGAAGCGGGGCGGTTTGGGCCGTTTTGGCTCCTGCCGGGAGGTGAAACCATTGTTTGCCGAAGAGGCTTCTCAGCTCCCATTCAAAAGCCAGGAGGCACCCGGTGACGCTGATAATAAATACTACCAACCCGGAGGCCAATCCTAACCAAAGATGAATTTTCCCTACTATTTTTCTCATATGGAGCTGAAATCTTCTGCAAAAATGCATCAGACCGGCTCGGCCCATCGATCAAATCGGGAAAATGACTTACGCAATCGGGAAAAACTCATTTCATATCCCAGATTTTTTTACTATATTTAACTTGCTTTGCGTTCCTTTTTGGCCATATGTCTGTTGGCGCTTACCAGCGTTCACTTCGGTATCCGGGTAACCGGGTATATGCGGTGCGTGGTGAAAGCCTACGTGATCGACCACCGTGATTTTGCACAGGATTGCGGTTGTGCGAAGATTATGGCCGCCGTTTTCGGGAACGCCTTGCCGGGAGAAGAACAAATGACACCTGCCCCCACCACGCTGAAGCTGCAGGACATTGTGCTGCTGGCCGACAGCCCCCGCCCCGCCGCTCCCCGCGACGAGGCGAAGCCTTTCACAGGCTGGGTGCAGGAACGTTACCCTTCTCCCGCCGCAGGCGCTATCTTCCACCCGCCCTGCTGATTCCTTCCTTGTTCATTATCTATCCTTTATTTATCACCAAACGGTTGGGATAAACGTTAACGTCTGCCAGTTTCCAAGACCCTGACGTACGGACGAACTCCTTCCGCCGGTGGGATGCAGTTTGCAGGCATGTGATTTCCGCATGCGCATTCAACATATTAGCAGACAGGCCAGCCGGCGCGCGAACCGGCTGGCCCAAGCGGCCGGCACCCCTTCCCGGGGCAGCCTGGCCCACGTTCCGCAACAGCGCCACCGGTCTGCAGCCGGCCCGCCGGTTGCGGTACGTCGACCGCAACATCATGAACGCGCTGCCCCCGGAAGCGGGGGAACGCCAAAGCACCGGGGTGACCGAAAGCAGTACCACTGCGCCGGTCACCCTTTCTTCTTCTGAAATGGGCATTTTCGCCCCCCTGTCGGGCGTATCTAAACGTTTTTGGGCTTATTGGTAAAACATACGGTTACAGTACGGTATCCCTACTAAGCCTGTGCAGCGTCTTATCCTGGTTTAGGTTACATACCAGGCGTTTATTGCTGAAATTGCGCAACATTTTCAGGCGTAAGCCTTTTTTTAAGAAAAGCCACATTTACCCCCGCGGAATCCCTGAACTGCTCCCTGCGCAATGCCATTTCAGATTCGGCTGTCTTTCTTCTTCCACTCCTTCAACCCATCCAGCCGAAAAATTATTTTAAAAATAAGCGATCGCTCATTTATCTTTGTGGCATCATGCGCCCAAGGGACGAGAATAAAATATGCCTGCTGCACAAAAAAGCGATCGAAATGATCGTTCATGAGGGGCTGGACGGATTCGGCGTGAACAAACTGGCCCGCGCGGCCGGGGTGTCGCCGGCGACTTTGTACATTTATTTCAAGGACCGGGAAGACCTCATCATCCAGGTGACGCTGCGCGTGACGCAGACCATGCTGGAAGAAAGCCTCCGCGACTTCGACCCCGACATGCATTTCGAAGAGGGGCTGCGCAAACAATGGCACAACCGCGCCAGCCACTTCACCCGCAATCCGCTCGACGTGGAATTCATCGAAAAGATGCGGTACTCGCACCTCTATAACAAGGTGTCGGTACAGGTGTATGCTTCTTTCAAGGATGTGATGGGAAAATTCGTCCGCAACGCGATCGAGCGCAAGGAGCTGATTGAATTGCCGTTCGAGGTGTACTGGTCGGTGGCGTTCGCCCCCTTGTACCAGCTCATCAAATTCCATACACAGGAGAAAACCTTCGGCCACCAGCCCTTCAAGCTGACGGACGAATCTATGGAACTAGCGCTGCAGCTGGTGCTCAAAGCCCTCAAACCCGCATGACCCGATATATCTCATCACCATTAAACCTGACGCCCATGACCACCGCTTATGCAACGGCATCCGGAATGGATGTGCTCGTATTCCGGACCAATATCCGGTTCAAAAAAGACCTCCGCCAGTTGGCGCCCGTTCTCGACGAAGCCCCCGGGCTCGTGAAATGGACCGTTGACCGGGAGGATACCGATAAAGTGCTGCGCATCGAAACCCGGAACCCCGACCCCTCGCCCATTATTAGCCTGGTGAAGTCGGCCGGATATTTCTGCGAAGAGCTGCCCGGTTGATTTTCTCCACCACACACACTACGATTTCAACATTCCAAATGGAAACACACGCTCCGAAACAACCTGTCTTTACCCGTTACCAGGTACTCATGATCGTACTGCTGTCGCTCATGCAGTTCACCGTGGTGCTCGATTTCATGGTCATGAACCCTTTGGGTGAGATCCTCCTGCATGATTTCACCGCCCGCCAGTTCGGGATGGTTGTGGCCGCATATCCTTTCTCCGCCTGTATTTCGGCCATCGCCGCAGCAGGCTTCGCCGATAAGTTCGACCGGAAGAAAATCCTCATGGTTTTCTATACCGGTTTTATCATCGGCACATATTTTTGCGCCCTCGCCAACGATTATCCCGCTTTGCTGGTCGCCCGTATTGTTACGGGGCTTTTCGGCGGGGTGATCAGTTCCATCGGGCTGGCCATCATTGTGGACCTCTTCCGCCCGGAAACGCGCGGGCGCGTGATGGGGTATACCCAGATGGCTTTTGCCATGAGCCAGATCCTTGGCATCCCCATCGGCTGGGAGCTGGCCATCCGCTTCAACTGGCATTTCCCGTTCTGGATGATCGCCGTTTTCGGTACCATCCTGGGGCTGCTGCTGGGGTATTTCATGCAGCCCATCACCGGGCACCTGGGCAAAAACACGGAAAAGAACGCATTCAAACACCTGGCAGATACGGTGCAAAACCCGCGCTACCGGCTGGCTTTCTTCACCACGGTACTCATCGCCACGGGCGGTTACATGCTCATGCCCTTCGGCAATGCATTTTCGCAACACAACATGGGCATCTCCAAGCATGACATCACGCTGTTGTTTATGGCTTCGGGGCTGGCGAACCTGCTGGTGTCACCCATTATTGGGCGGCTGTCCGACAAAATAGGCCGCGCCAATATCTTCTACGCCGCCAGTTCGCTCACGCTCATCATGGTGCTGATTTACACCAACCGCGGCATCACGCCATTTTACCTGGCGCTGATCATCAACGTGCTGATGATGGTGTCGGTATTTGCGCGGATCATCCCTATGCAGGCGACCATGACTTCCCTGCCCACGCTGCAGGACCGTGGATCCTTCATGAGCATCAACGCGGCCGTACAGCAGCTTTCCGGCGGTATCGCCGCCGTGGCGGCCAGCAGGATCGTGCATTCCACCGAAACGGGGTACCTGGAACATTATCCCGTGCTGGGTTATGTGATTGCGGTGGCGCTGGTGATCACGATGGTGATGATGTATTTCCTGAACCGGCAGGTGGAGGCGGAAGCAGCCGCCAGGCAGCCGGGACCTGGCAAGATGGCCGCGGTATCCTGACAAACATGATATTTCCATAGAAAAAGGGCGCTCGCAAGGCGCCCTTTTTCTATGGTTTCACTTCAAATAAAGGATTGTAAATCAATCCGATGATATTCCCCCAGGGATCGGTGACAGTGGCGGTTTCGATGGGCCCGCCCACATTCCGCGGGGCCTCGTGGGTGGTGGCGCCGAGCTGCAGGAGGTGGTTGTAGGCTTCCCGGATGTCTTCCACACCCCAGTACGTTTCCACCGCACCTGTGCCCGGGTGGGCTTCTCCGGGCGCCAGCGGGTGAACGCCCAGTTCGTATCCGCCGATTTCGAAACCTACGTAGAAGGACTCGTCGAAATAGGGATCGGTGTTAAATGCCTTCCTGTACCATTCTTTTCCCGCGGTAATATCGGGAACGCGGTAAACGACGGTCCGCAGACCGGCGAATCTTCTTGCCATGTTTTCGGGTTTGATTTGAATGTACGACACTTTCGCTTCCCCGCCTTTGGGAAAAAATTAACATTTCCCGCCATAGCGGCTCCCATTACCGGTTTCCGGCCATCAGCAGAAATTTTTTCCACACCATTTGCCGAACGTATCGCGTGGCGGCGTAATTTTGCATCATAACCCGTTCCTCCCCCTTCGATCATTCTTTTAAACCAAAAAGAACATGGAAAAACAATCCATTCGCGATGCGTACAAGCGCTATTGGCTCGAGAACGGCCAGGCGCCTGTTTCCGTTTTCGCACTCTGCAAAATCCTCGATGTGCCGGAGGCGGAATTCTACCAGTTTTACAGCAATTTCGAAGCCCTGGAGGCTGATATCTGGGTAGATTATTTCACCCGTACCACCGATCAGCTGAAAGACGATGAAACCTACCGGCAGTATTCTTGCAGGATATAACTCCTGTCTTCCTTTTACTTTTTTTGGGGGCAGCAGCTGAAGGAAGACAGGAGTTATATCCTGCAACAGTACCGCCGCTCCCACCTGCCGCTCAGCCAGCTGGGGCAGTTGTCAGCTTTCAAGAAAGCGTTTTACGAGTATGCTTCCGGGCTGATCAGGGAAGGCTACCTCACTTCCGAGATCAAGGAACGGAAATACATTTCCGACCAATATGTACACGGATTCTGGGTGCAGGCGCTGTTTGTCCTGAAATACTGGATCGGCGACAGGAGCGAACAATTCGAACTGACGGACGCGGCCATCGAAAAAGCTGTGAACCTCAGCTTCGAGCTGATTCACAGCAACACGATCGACAGCCTGATCGACTTCGGTAAATTCATGTTCACCCGGAAATAACCGCCATTATGAAAGAACAACAACACCTCCCCACCGGCAAAGTGGAGCGGGCCGGCCGCTTCGTGACCACCGGGCTAAAAGTGGGCTCCAATTATATCAAACATTACACCCGCAAGCTGATGGACCCTTCCGTGTCCAAAGAACAGCTGCACCAGGATAATGCCGAAGATATTTACGACACGCTGAGCCACCTGAAAGGCAGCGCCCTCAAAGTGGCGCAGATGCTCAGTATGGACCGCGGCATGCTGCCCAAAGCATATTCCGACAAGTTCGCCATGAGCCAGTACAGCGCGCCTCCCCTGTCCGGGCCGCTGGTGGTCAACACCTTCGTCAAAACCCTCGGGCAAACGCCCTCCAAACTGTTCGACCAGTTCGACCTGAAAGCTTGCAACGCCGCCTCCATCGGGCAGGTGCACAAAGCGGAGAAAAACGGCAAACAGCTCGCGGTTAAAATCCAATATCCCGGCGTAGCCAGCAGCGTAAAATCCGATCTCCGCATCGTAAAACCCTTCGCCGTTAGGATCGTGGGGATGAACGAAGTGGATATGGACAAGTATTTCGAAGAGATCGAATCCAAACTGCTGGAAGAAACCGATTACAAACTGGAGCTCCGTCGCTCGAGGGAACTGAGCGCCCGCTGCGCGCATATCCCCAACCTGGTTTTCCCGGAATATTACCCGGAGTTATCGTCGGACCGGATCATTACCATGGACTGGCTCCACGGCAAGCACCTGCGCGAGTTCCTGGAAACCAACCCTTCGCAGGAAGTGCGCGACAAGATTGGGCAGGCCCTGTGGGACTTCTACCAATTCCAGGTGCATCACCTCCGCACCGTCCACGCCGATCCACACCCTGGCAATTTCCTGCTGCGGGAAGACGGTACCGTTGCGATTTTCGATTTTGGTTGCGTGAAGGAGATCCCGGAAGATTTTTATGTGAATTATTTCCATCTCACCGATAAAGATGTGCTGGCCGACGAAGCGCGCCGCCGCGAGATCTACACGCATCTCGAAATGATCCATCCCAGCGACACGGAAAAAGACATCGTCTTCTTCTCCGGTCTTTTCCAGGAAATGATCCGAATGCTCACGCTTCCCTTTACCGTAGCGAGTTTCGACTTCGGCGACGAGGCCTATTTCAACGAGATTTACGCCTACATGGATTATCTCTATAACCTGAAGGAAGTCCGTGAATCCAAAGTAGCGCGCGGCAGCCGCCATTCGCTCTACATCAACCGCACGTATTTCGGTTTGTATTCCCTCCTCAGCGATCTCAAATCGCGCGTCAACACCAGCCGCGAGCGGATCGACGAACTGGGGAAACAGGAATGGGTCTCCGATCTGCAATAATATTTCAACAGAAAGCCCCCGTCGATTGCGGGGGCTTTTTTATGCTTTCAGCGATGTGCGCAGCAGGTGATGCTGCAACAGCAATACCTTGTTGTATGCAGGGCAGCGGTAGTAGTAACTGATGAGGTGGTAGCCGGAAAACGTCTTCTTCCCAAAATCCGGCAGCAGCGAATTGAAGCCCGCCACGAAAAACACGAAGTCCCCGTCTGTTTTCACTTCCTGCAGATCAATTTCCGGAGCGGATGCCCCCAGCCAGAGCAGCGCCGTGGACAGGATGACGCGGTCCATATCGTCGGTGGTTGCCGCCAGTAATTGTTGCGCATCCGCCACGAGCATTGCGCGGTGTTGCGCCAGTTCCGGGATGGGATACCGGCCGATCAGGCGCGCAAAGTGGTAGATCAGCACCGGGGAGCGCGCGTAGTGCGGGGAAATGTAGGCCGGGTGCGTCATGTATTCGCGGTGTTGGATGAAACCGGCGAGCAGCTGCACGGTGGCACTGTCGGACCGGCTGCCGGCCATGTTGTAATGATGCATGAAATACAGCGTGTTCGCCAGCACGCAGGCATCGAAATCAATGGGCATGCTTTTCCCGAACCAGGTGGAATACGCGGGAATATCACGGTATTTTTTAAAAGTGTTCTTGATGCCGTAACTGACGGTGTTGGCGTGCTGCTCCATTAGCGCCTTCGTGGCGCGGGCGGTGGCGGAATCCGCTTCCATGGCCAGTAATAGGATGGAAGTATCGTCGATATCATCGGGCAGGGAATGCCATTTCTTAAACAAGTTCAGGAAGCCGGAGTTCGGGAACACCATGCTGGGATTGGTTTTCCAGAAGTTGTACGTACTGCGGCCGGACTTGTGCCGGAAATTAGGGAACGTGGCGCAGGCTTTTGTGCGGATGTTGCGGCATAGCGCGCTGTCGGGGCCGCGGAACTGATCCTGCATTTCGCCGAGCGTCATAGCGATGAGGCCGGTGAAGAATACGTTGTTGTCGTGTTTCATTTTGCCGCGCGGGCTGCCGTAGTAGCGGTGGCTGGGGAACATCCCGGCGTAGTAGAAGCTGTCGGCAGCCGCCTGTTCCGCCGCGATTTCGTGGAGGAGGCGGGTCGCGAAAGTATCTTCCTGCGCCCTGGCAAAAGGTGCGCAGGCCAGGAGCATGGATATGATGAGGGTAATGCGGAAGTTCATGCAGGGAAGGGTTTGGTGGATGCGGACATGCGTTTGCCTTCGCGGCATTTATGCCAGGTGAAGCGCATGCAGTGCCAGATGTTGGCGGGTTTCTCCATGTCCACGATCAGTGCTTTGCGCGGAAGGGTGTTGAGATCGGGAAGCTGCGGGCTTTGCTGCTGGATGTTGCGGAGCTGGCAGATGGCCATGTCGCTGAAAGCGCAGATCGCCATCATATTGAGGAGGAAGGTGCTTTTGCGTGCTTCCGGTACCGGGAGCCCCGCGATGATGGCCATCATCTCCTCCACCTTGCGGGTGTAAAATGCGTGGAAAGCGTGCGCGTCGCGCATCCGGTTGGGAAGGGTTTGCACGCCTGCCTGGAGGTCTTTCCAGATATCGAATAGATCATTGGTGAGCTGGATGATGCCGCCGATGCGGTACCAGCATTCCGCTTCGGCTCCGGAGGCGTCGTGATCGAGGTAGAACCGGCAGAGGAGTACGGCGTACCCGCCCTTTTCCATCGTGATGCGGAGCAGTTCTTCTTCGGACATGGGGGCCGGTTTCGTTTGCCGGGCGGAATCCGTCTGCGCGCGGTAAAGCCCGCGGGCGGCTTCGTCGTAGGCGGGCCGGTCGCGGACGTAGTTCCGCAGCGCCAGGTGGCAATGGAGGAACATCTTTTCTTCTATCCTGCGGGGCTGGAAATTTTCCGGCTGGAAAGAAATGGTTTCGAGCGCTTCGGGCGTCAGTTCCTCGCGGTCGATGAAGTCGTCGAACGCCCCGCTGCAGATAAAATATTGGATGAGGCGGTCTCTTTCTGCCGGGGTGGCGGTGCGGCCGCGCAGTGCGGTGAAAGCGTCGATGATCATGGGCTGGTAGATGCTGTAGCTGGTGATCACCTTGCGGCGGGCCTCTTCGGGCATTCGTCCGCCGAACTGCGCTTCCAGCTTTTGCAGGAGCGCTTCGGCCCGGGGGGCTTCCTTCTTCCTTTCCGACATGATCTGCCAAACCCGCGCGCCTACGCTTCCGGCGAACTGCAATACATTCATAGGATCATAAACTGGATGAACAACATCGACAAAATACCGGTCAGCATCACGATTTTGATCCAGGTGCTGAGGCGGTGGTAGTCCTGCACGGCGCGGGCGCCGAACACTTTACGCAGTATCCACGCCAGCGGCAGGATGATCAGGCAGATGGAGTAGACCGACAGCATGGAAGTGCCCCCGTCCTGCTGCGTCCAGAGGAAGGGCTGCAGTGCGGCCAGCACGCTGATGACGCTGATCAGGCTTCCCGCCACGATCCAGTGTGCGGTGCGCGCGCCCAGTACGATGGGCATGGTGCGCCCGCCATAGCGGCGGTCACCTTCCACATCTTCCAGGTCTTTCACCAGTTCTCTCGCGAAAGAGATGATGAAAGCGAAGCCGGTGTATAAAAAGGTGTAGATCGTGATGTAACGGAGGGTTTCGGGGAAGATGCCGGCGGCATCGCCCTCTACCAGTGTGAGCACGGGCATGGCCGAAGCGGAGATGCCGGCCACGAGGATGTTGCCGATAAGGAAACGTTTTTTGAAGAATGCCGAATAACAATACAGCAGCACGATGCAACCGAGGATGCAATACAACGGCGCCCATCCGCCCAGGTCCACGCTTACGACCCAGGCGAGCCCCGCGGCGGCGGCGTTCATAAGGCCGTAAGCTGCTATGGCGCCGTTCCGGGAGATGCCACGGGTAATGAATACTTTCTCCGGTTTGTTAACGGTATCGATCCCGAGATCGAAATAATCGTTGATGACATATCCCGCGGCGGCTACGAGCATGTAGGCGGCGGAGATCATGAGGAATTCCGCTACGCTCATCTTCGGCTCCAGGCCGGATGCGCGCAATAGCGGGGTGATCACGCAATATTGGAAAAGCCACTGCGTGAGGAAAATAATCACGAGATTAGGCCATCGGATCAGCTTCAGAAAAAGGATACAGAATTTCATGCTACAGGCGATAATGTTATAGGTCCGGTCTGGTTGATGCTCATTGGAAAATGCTCGATAGAATCATGTTTTCAAGGACAGGTACAGTCGATACATTCAATTTCGGCCGGAAAATTAGACAATCCCATTCATCTATACAACAATCTCCCGCAAGTCCGGTTGGTGTTTTTCCGTAAAAATTGACGCCGCCGTGAATAATGAGCGTGATCCCCACGGCCTACAGCTGTATATTTGAAAGATGCAAAAGACAATCGATCTGACGATGCTCGACAACCCGGCCTGGCATGCCCTGAACGGCCCGCAGGCGCACCTGTCGAGGGTTTCGGGAAGCGGCGCGCGATATCTGCCGGAAGTGGTCCCCTTTGCGGCGGTGGCCTCGCCTGAGGCGGAAAGCGCCCGGCAGCTGGACGGCCTCCTGGCGCCGGGGGGCCCCTTTTTCCTCATCGGCGAACTGCCGCCCCTGGCATCCGGCTGGACGGTCCGTTCCCAACTCCCCTGCCTGCAAATGATCAGTGAACGCCTGCCCGAAGCACCCGATCCCGCTGTATCCATCATCGATCTAACGCCTGCCGAAGCCGCGGAATTATATGACCTCGTACAACTGGTGCAGCCGGGTTACTTCATGCCCGAAACCTGGCGCATGGGCCGGTATACCGGTATCCGGGAAAACGGCCGGCTGGTAGCGGTAGCCGGGAAGCGCATGCGGCTGGACGGCCTCACGGAACTGAGCGCCATTTGTACCCATCCCGATCACACTGGCCGGGGATATGCGGGGCAACTGGTGGCGGGGCTGGTACACCGGCAGCGGGCGGAAGGGATTACCCCGTTCCTGCATGTGGCGGGGCAAAATGACCGGGAAATCACGTTTACCCTCCTTTCCCCGTAATGTTAAGAAATGATGAAACTGTAACCTTATCCTGACATCGGCCGTTTTACCCTCGAACTGAAGCCATTGCACAGGTGTGGAAACAACCTCTTCATTTTTTAAAACACGATGTATGAAACTTCCCAAAATTCTCATCGGCGCCATTGTCGCCGGAATTGCCATTCAAACATTGCCGTCCTGCTCCAAAGACAGTGACCTCACGCCCCAGCAGAAAGAAGCCAAAAAGAAAGAGGAAGAACGGAAACGTAACATGGACAATTGCCCCGCCTGCGGTATGGGCTGATGCTGACCGTAAAACATTTCCACATTGCCCCGACTGTTATCCACTGTAGCCTGTAACCTGGATCCCCATTTGCTGGGAGCCTGCCTGCCCCTCTTCGAATCCGGCGAAGCCGACGCCATCGAGTGGTCGTTCGACGCACTGTACCGCCTGGATGCGCTGCCGGATTGGTTTCACGGATTGATCGATGCTTTTAGTGAAGGCGACCGCCTGGTAGGCCATGGTATTTTCTTCTCCCTGTTTGCCGGCAAGTGGCATCCGGAGCAGGAAGCCTGGCTGCGGGAGCTTTCTGTGATCTGTAAAAAGTACCGGTTCGATCACATCACCGAACATTTCGGGTTCATGACCGGGCAGGATTTCCATCATGGCGCGCCGTTGAACGTTCCTTACACCGATGCGGCTTTACGTATCGGGCAGGATCGCCTGCTGCGGATCGCGGATGCCTGCGGGCGGCCGGTAGGGCTTGAGAATCTTGCGTTTTCGTGGTCGGTGGATGAGGTGCGGCGGCACGGGGATTTCCTCGACCGGCTGCTGGCCCCCATCAACGGGTTCATCATCCTCGACCTCCACAACCTGTATTGCCAGGTAGCCAACTTCGACATTCCTTTCGAAACGCTCGCGGCCCTTTATCCCCTGCACCGCGTCCGGGAGGTCCATATTTCCGGCGGCAGCTGGGAACCTTCGGAAGACCGATCCCGCTCCATCCGCCGCGACACGCACGATGATTCCGTTCCCGATGAAGTCTTCCGTTACCTGGAAGCCATCATTCCCCGGTGCCCGCACCTGCGCTATCTCGTGATGGAACAACTCGGCGCCGGACTGGAAACGGAAGACAGCAAAACGGCTTTCCGTGCGGATTTCCGGCGGATGGCGGACATCGCCACGCAATGGAATGTGATGCAGGGAGATGAAATCCTTCATCCCTTCACCCCTCCATTTAACCCTCCGCAAAGCGCCCCGGCGGAGGATCTGGCCTTGCACCAGCAACAGCAGGAACTTTCTTCCATCCTGGAAAACGCAAATTCCTTCGAAGCCGCCAGCCGCGCATTGCACGCCTCATCACTGGCGCAAAGCCATTGGCAGGTGGAACGATGGTCACCGTTCATGCTGGAAACCGCCATGCGCATCGCGCAGAAGTGGAAGAAAAAAGACTAAAAAAAAAGCGCCGCATGGATCATGCGGCGCTTTGTATATAACGGGTTGTTATCAGTTGATGAAGCTGAATTCGTAAATCTTGCCTTTGTTATTCCAGCCGTACACTTTATCGCCTACCACCCCAACGTGTTCGATCGATTTGTTCAGGTCGTCGGACATCACCAGGCGCCAGGGAACCGTTGCTGCGCCGTCGTATTCCCACATCCTTTCGTTCACCATAAAATAAGCCTTTCCTTTCAGACCGAACGCCGGGGTTTTGAGCAGGATGCCCAATTTCGCATCCGGCAGGACGGGCAGTTCTGTCACTGTTCCCACATTACCGTTCACCGTGAATTTATACATGTATTTGCGGTAGGGATCGGTGGTGGTTTTGAATGCAGGCCCGATGATCGCTTCGTTGTTCAGCACCACCACGCCGCCAAGGTTGATCTGGCTGTAGAAACCGTTGATGGCTTTCGTCCAGCTGTTATTGGCGGGGTTGTATGCATAGATGGATTTATCGTCGTCTTCCGAAGCGGCATACATTTTACCGCCCATCGTAAACGCGATGCCCATGGCGGCATGCGTGCCCGGGATTGGCGCCACTGGTTTGAAGCCTTTGGTCATCGGATCGAACTCCCACCATTTGCCGTAATTCTCATGGGCTAAACTATTTCCGAAATACACTTTGTTTCCGACGATGGCCGGCACGGCATCCTGCAGGCTGGTGGGCAGTTTTCCGTTGATCTCCGTGGCCTGCCAGCCGCTATCCGGGCGGGCGGGGTTGTACATGAAAAAGAACTGGTCCTGGTCATGGGCGATTTCGGTAAAGCCCCAGTACAGTTTGCCTTCAAACACGAAAGAAATACCGCCCGGGAAAAGGTTCGCGTTCTGCGAATTAGGTATGGGATCGGGGATGCGCACCCATTGGCCGAGCTTGCCCGTATTCGTAACGGTAAATTCCGCGGTGGATTCATAATTCTTCCCGCCGCCCGTTACCACGATCTTGTGCCTGGTGAGCGTGGTGCTGTATGGAACGATGAATTTGATCTGGTTGGCGTCGGAAGATTTCACCTCCCCTTTTACGCCATTGAGTTTCACCTCCGGCGCCAGGGGAAAGTCGGCGCCGGTGATCGTCACTTCCGTACCCGAAGGCCCTTCCAGCGGTGCAAATGCCGCAATGCCGGTAGGGATGGGATCTACGACGAAATTATTGGCGGAAACCGCCGTCTTATTCTTGATGATCACGCTGATCTTGCTGGTCGTGGAACCGAACGGCACATCGAACGTCAGTGCGGTGGCGGTGGCGGTTTTCACGACTACCCGCTGGGTGCCCAGTTTCAGATCGTTGTCGGGGATGTTGGTGGAAAAGTTTTTCCCGGTGACGGTGACGGTGGTGCCGGGGATGCCGTTTGCCGGTGTGAAACTGGTGATTTCGGGAGCGGGCGTTGGGGTGAGATCGATGACTACTTTATCTTTCTTCCCGCAGGAAAAAAGAGCTGTCGCCAGCGTCAGGCAAAGGATTACAAGCTGATAGTTTCTCTTCATGAGATTAATTTTTGGGTTTGGGGCGCTCTTCAGTTATGTCTGCATCAAAAAATAGCAGTTCCTTAGCGAAGGAACTGCTATGCTGCGGGGCGAAATTACTATATAAAACGGACCGTAACCTTGAAATATTACAGGTTTGCGGGAAAATGAGCAATACTACCTAGTATTCACGCGTTCAACGCAGCGATCGCCAGGGCGCCTACGGCCAGGTCGGTCTGCGCATCGGGTTCCATATTATCTTCCAGGAACCAGACGGCCGAAAGTGCCGCCCATGCTACGATCCATTCGAGGAGGCGGGTTCGCTCCAGGCCGGATTCGCTGCACACCGTTTGCAGCCGCTGTTGAAAATGGGCAGGGTCTGCGGCGATGGAAAAATCCGGGTTGCAGAATATGTTGGCGAAATCGAAGGCCCGGTCGC
>NZ_CALNBI010000138.1 GCF_937874145.1 uncultured Chitinophaga sp.
AGCCAGCGAAACGGCGAAATTCGGCCAGCCCGAAATCAAAATCGGCGTAATGCCGGGCGCCGGCGGCACACAACGCCTTACCCGCGCCGTTGGCAAAGCCCTGGCGATGGAAATGGTGCTCACCGGCAGGTTCATCTCCGCCGAAGAAGCCCTCGCCGCAGGCCTCATCAACCGCATTGCGCCCGTGGAGCTCTTCCTGGAAGATGCCTTCCGCCTCGCGGCCGATGTAGCCAAACAAAGCCCGCTGGCCGTGAAAATGGCCAAGGAATCCGTGCTCCGCGCCTTCGACAGCACCCTGGAAGAAGGCCTGCACTTCGAAAGAAAGAATTTTTACCTCCTCTTCGCGTCGGAAGACCAGAAAGAGGGCATGAAGGCTTTCATGGAAAAAAGAGAGCCCGTGTTCACCGGCAAATAACCATATAAAATCAAACGCGTATGCAAGTGCAACCTTTTGAACAGTTACTGGAAAACAACAAGGAATGGGCCGCGAGAATGGTAGCGGAAGATAAAGACTTCTTCCACCGCCTGCAGGATCAGCAAGCCCCCAAATTCCTCTGGATCGGTTGCTCCGACAGCCGCGTTCCGGCCGACCGTATCACCAACACCCAACCCGGCGAAATCTTCGTTCACCGAAACATCGCCAACATGGTGGTGCATACCGACATGAACCTCCTTTCCGTCCTGGAATACGCAGTGAAAGTCCTCGAAGTGGAACACATCCTTGTCGTAGGCCACTACGGCTGCGGCGGGGTAAGAGCCGCCATGGGGAACCAGAACCTCGGTATCATCAACCCCTGGCTGAAACACATCAAAGACGTATACCGCTTTCATAAAGATGAAATTGATGCGCTGGAAACACCCGATCAGCAAGTAGACCGCCTCATCGAACTGAATGTGAAAGAGCAGGTGATGAACCTCGCCAAGACGATCGCCGTTCAGGAAGCATGGCACAAACATAAAAGGCCTTACCTGCATGGCTGGGTGTACGGCCTGAGCGACGGGCTCATCAACCCCGTTTTCGATATGGAGCCAGGCCAGCACTTTGACCCGCTCTACGAATACAACCTGTAAAGCCGAAGCACATGAAATATGGATTGCTGCTGCTGGCCACCCTCGCGGTTGCCTGCCAGCCCCGGCAGAAGCCGGAAACCGGTTCCAGCCCGCCCGATTCCGTGGTCATGACGCCAACAGACACCATGATCACCATCACCGATACGGCCGTTGTGCCCGCGCTCGTGGAATCGTGGAAAACATTCGAACAGTATAACGGGAAATATGCCTCGGATGTGAAGCTCCTGCAAAAACAGCCGCTGAAAGAACGCCTGAAAGCCATACTGGGAGCGGAAGAAAAGGACTTCACCAACCGCTACGGCACCACGCCGCCCATCGAAGTCGATAACGGTATTCTTTTCAACGAAGGCTGCAAACCGCATAATTGCTCCGTGGAAGAAGCGGCGATCGCCATCGATATGAAAAAGGATGTGATCTATATCGGCATCGCGCGGGACAAGGTCGTGAAACTGTATGGTGAAAACGGGGATTCCGCATATCCGGACAAGCTCCTGCAATGGATGATGAAATTCGAATCCACCCAATAGAAAAAGCCCGGTATCGCTACCGGGCTTTTTTATGTGTTGCCAGTGTGTGATCACTTGAATTTGGACTTCAGCGCCAGCAATTTGGCCTGGAAGTCGTTCAGCGGTTCTTCCTTCGCGGGTTTGCGCTCCCTGCGCTGTCCGCCGCCACCGCCGCCGTTGCCGGATTGCGGGGCATTGTCTTTCATGGAAAGCGAGATACGCTTGCGCGCGATGTCTACCTCCAGCACGGTTACCGTTACTTTCTGGTTGAGTTTCACGGCTTCGTTGGGGTTGCTGATGAACTTATTGCTGAGGTGGGAGATATGCACCAGGCCGTCCTGTTTCACGCCGATATCCACGAACGCGCCGAAGGCGGTGATGTTGGTCACCACGCCGGGGAGCGTCATGCCGGGCTTCACGTCTTCCATCGACTTGATGCCTTCCGCATATTCGAAGATGGCGATCTCGTCGCGCGGGTCGCGGCTGGGCTTGGCGAGCTCCTTGAGGATGTCTTCCACGGTGAGCTGGCCGATCTCTTCGGTGATGAATTCCTTGATATTGATCTTTTTGCGGAGATCTTCCTTCCCCATCAGTTCTTCCACGCTGCATTGCTGTTTGGCGGCGATTTCTTCCACCAGTTTATAGCGTTCGGGGTGAACGGCGGAGTTGTCGAGCGGGTTGTCGCCATTCTCGATCCGGAGGAAGCCGGCGCACTGTTCGAATGCTTTATCGCCCAGGCGGGATACCTTTTTCAGTTCCTGGCGGTTTTTGAAGGCACCATTCTCTTTGCGGTATTTCACGATGTTTTCCGCCAGGGAAGGGCCGAGGCCCGAGATGTAGGCGAGCAGGTGTTTGGACGCGGTGTTGAGGTTCACGCCCACGTTGTTCACGCAGCTCACTACCACGCGGTCGAGGCTTTGCTTGAGGTGGCTCTGGTTCACGTCGTGCTGGTACTGGCCCACGCCGATGGCTTTCGGATCGATTTTCACCAGTTCGGCGAGGGGATCGATGAGCCTGCGGCCGATGGATACGGCGCCGCGCACGGTCACGTCGTGGTCGGGGAACTCTTCACGCGCCACTTCGGAAGCGGAATACACGGAGGCGCCGCTTTCGTTCACCATGAACACGTTTACTTTCTTGCCGAAGTCGAGCTTCTTGATGAACTCTTCGGTTTCGCGGCCTGCAGTACCATTGCCTACGGCGATGGCGGCGGCGTCGTATTTCTGCACCCAGGTTTTGAGCAGGTGCTCGGCGTCCTGGGCTTTGTAGTTCTTTTCGAGGGGGAAGATGACGTCGTTGGCCAGGAGGTTGCCCTGGTTGTCGAGCGCTACGGTTTTACAGCCGGTGCGGTAGCCCGGGTCCACCGCTATCACGGCTTTAGGGCCGAGGGGCGCGGCGAGGAGCAGCTGGCGGAGGTTCTCGGCGAATACGTCGATCGCTTCGGTATCTGCTTTTTCCTTGGCTACGGAGCGGGATTCGTTCTCCAGGGAGGGGCGGAGCAGTCGCTTGTAAGCATCGTCGGCAGCTTTGGCTACCTGCTGGCTGGCAGGGCCGTTGCCGGTCACGAACTGCTTGTGCACGATGCCTTTGGCTTCTTCTTCATCCGGCGCGATGTTACCGAACAGTATGCCTTCCGCCTCGGCGCGGAGGATGGCCAGCACGCGGTGGGAGGGGATGGAAGTCAGTTCTTCGTTGAAATCAAAGTAATCCTTGTATTTCACGCCGTCGGTTTCCTTGCCCTCGATCACTTTTGAGCTGAACTTGGCGGTATGGGTGAAGAGCTTGCGGAGTTTGTCGCGCAGTTCTGCGTTTTCGTTGATACGTTCTGCGATGATGTCGCGCGCGCCTTTGAGCGCTTCGTCTGTACTGGCCACCTGTTCATTGATAAACGCTTTGGCGGCTTCGTCGATATCGCCGTCCTGCTGCAGCAGGAGCGTTTCGGCCAGGGGCTCGAGGCCTTTCTCGATGGCCTGCGTGGCGCGGGTCTTGCGTTTAGGTTTATAAGGAAGATAGATGTCTTCCAGCTCGGCGAGCACCCAGGTGGCATTGATCTTTTCCTCCAGCTCGGGGGTGAGTTTGCCCTGTTCGCCGATGGTCTTGATAATGGTGGCCCTGCGGTCGTCCACTTCCTGGTAGCGTTTGCCCAGGTCCTCTACCTTTCCGATCTGCACCTCGTCCAGGCTGCCCGTCTGCTCTTTCCGGTATCGGCTGATGAAGGGGACGGTGGAGCCTTCAGACAAAAGGCGCATGGTATTCTCAGCCTGCCCCATCGAAATGTTCAGTTCGGCAGAAATGAGCGCCACGTGTTTCGGATTCATATCAATACGTTTTGTGATTTTTCTAAGGCCGCAAATCTAACCAAATTGGCTGTTCAAGCAAGAAAAAGAAATTAACACCATCACCCGCCGCCAACCCCCGAATCCCGATTTTCCATTATTTTTCCGTTTCTTAGCAGCGGAACATTCACATTTATTGTTATGCAGCCGGACCAAGCTTTTAACAGATTATTGCAGATAATGGACGACCTGCGGGAAAAATGCCCCTGGGACAGGAAGCAAACCATGCTCTCGCTGCGGCAGCTTTCCATCGAGGAACTGTACGAACTGGCGGACGCCATTACCGACGAAGATTATAAAGGAATCAAAGAAGAACTGGGCGATCTGCTCCTCCATATCGTGTTTTACGCCAAAATCGGCTCCGAAAAACAGCAATTCAACATTACCGACGTCATCAACGGGGTGTGCGAAAAGCTTATCTCCCGGCATCCGCATATTTACGGCGACGTAAAAGTGGAGAACGAAGACGAAGTGAAGCAGAACTGGGAAAAGCTGAAGATGCGGGAAGGAAAGGAATCCGTACTCAGCGGCGTACCCAAATCGCTGCCCGCCCTCGTGAAAGCGATGCGGCTGCAGGACAAGGCCCGCCAGGTAGGCTTCGAATGGGAGAATAAAGAACAGGTGTGGGCGAAAGTGGAGGAGGAAACCGCGGAATTGCAGGAAGCGATCGGCCAGCAGGATCAGGACCAGGTGGAAGCCGAGTTCGGCGACCTGATGTTCGCCCTGGTCAATTACAGCCGGTTTTTGGGGATTGATGGCGAAAACGCCCTGGAGCGCACGAACAAAAAATTCATCGCGCGCTTCCGAAAAATGGAAGAAATGGCCGCCGGCCAGGGCCGCAAGCTCACCGATATGGACCTCGCGGAAATGGACGGCCTCTGGAATAAAATCAAGGAAGGCGAATAACAGACATGCTGGATATCAAGGAAATACGGCTATTCTTCCTCCGGAACGGCTACCTGCTCATCATAGCGGCCTGGCTGTTCACGTTCGCGTTCCTGTTCAATAACTACTGGAGTTACTATTCTTCCCCACACGGCGTCCAGCGCAGCCTGGAAAACGATATTCACAGCCGGCAGGAAGATTTCCGGGAGCTCACGGCCGACACCGCCGTGGTGAACAGCCTCTTCCGCGGCGATTACAGCCGCGAAACCCTTGAAGAAACCTATGGTGAAAGCTACCATGTTTTCGCCTACGACTCCACCGAAGCAGGCACCCGGCTGCGGTTCTGGAGCACCAACACCGTGGAGCCCCCGCCCCCCAACACCACCACGCCCGCAACGAGCTTCCGGAAAATGGCCAACGGGTGGTATGTGGTCCTCACGCACCGGCCCGCCCCCCACCAGTGGCTGGTAGGATTGCTTCCGGTAAAAGAGGAATTCGCCATCAACAACGATTACCTCGGCTCCTCCTTCTACGGCCGCCCCGCCATCGGGCCGGAATATACCATCCAGCCCAAACCGCCGGGATTGCCCGTCGTGGATGCGGATAAAGGCATTCTTTTCTACCTCCACTACGACCCCGCCAAATCAGACGCCGCACCCAGCCTGGCGAGTGTGCTCCTGCTGACCCTGGGCGTGATCTGCGTGTTCATATTCATCAATCTCTTTGCCTCGCTCATGGCGCGGAAGCTCACGCCAATCTGGGGGTTTCTCTTCCTTTTCGTGGTAGTGCTCACGTTCCGGGTGCTGACGTACCTGTACCCGTTCCCCATCGACCTGGGAACGCTTAACCTCTTCCAGCCCACGATCTACGCGAAGGATGATGTGTTCAAGTCGTTGGGAGACTTGTCCCTCAACGTATTGCTCACCTTCTGGCTTATTTTGTTCTTCCGCCAGCACGTGCGCACCATTCACCCGCCCGTACTCCGGAAAAAGTGGCAGGGCTGGCTGATCATCGGGGCCTGCTCGACCTCGTCCGAAGCCTCGTGATCGACTCCAAGATCTCCTACGACGTTACCAACTTCTTTTCCCTCAACGAATACAGCGTGATCGGCAGCATGAGCCTCGGATTCATCGCCATCAGCTTCCTGTTCTTTTCCCAGATCGTCAATTACCTCCTCAACCAGCTCACCGATTTCCAGTACAAGACCAAATACATCTCCCTGGCGCTTGTGGGCCTGGTGTGGCTCGCTTTCCGTTACAACCTGACCGATTTCAGCGCCTCCGTAGTGCTGATGTTGTGGCTGCTGGCGTATGTGGCCATACTCGACTGGCTGGAAACCCGTTTCAGCGGTAATTCCGCGTCACTGCCGTTTATCATGTGGATGCTGATGATGACGGTCACCACCTCCGCGGTGCTCGTGTATTACAACAACCAAAAGGAACTGAGCACCCGCATGCGGGTAGCCGAAAACCTCTCCAAGCAGCGCGATCCCTACATGGAAACGCTGCTGAATGACGTGGGCGACCGCCTCATCCAGGACCCTGAGGCCCAGGCCTTTTTCCGGCATCCCACGCGTGAAGGGCGCAGGCGGCTGGATGCCATGCTGCGGGAGAAATATTTTGCCCGATACCTGAACCGCTTCAATGTCCTGTTTTATACTAACGACCTGCAGAACCGGATCATGGGCAACACGCTCTCGCATGTGCTGGGCGAAGACCTGTATTACGACGAACGCAGCTTTCGCGACTATAGCTATATCGGTAAAAAAGAGTTTCCCGGAACGGAAGGGGCGCCCGTCGGGTACCTGTTCTTTGAAGTGCGCTCCGAACCCGAAATAGCACAAACCGACCGGCTCTATCCCGAATTGCTCATCGACGGCAACCGCCTCGACGGGCAAGAGAACACCACTCAGTATTCCTGGGCCGTATACGATAAGAACATCCTGGTGACCAACCACGGCAACTACGCTTTCAAAACCCGGCTGGGCGCGGCGGAAGTGCCGCTGGCGGATGTGGTGTACGAAGACGAGGCCGATCATTCCCTGCTGTTTTACAAAGCGTCGAAAGATAAGCTGGTGGTGGTGGTGAAGAAGACGAGGAACTTCCTGGAATTCATCACCCTGTTCGCTTACATGTTCTGCCTTTTCCTGCTGATTATCGCGATATACAGCCTGGTAGACCTTTTGGTAAGGGCGCGCCTCCAGATGTCGAATATGCGGGCCATCCTGAAGGTGAGCATCCGGACGAAGGTGCAGACCACGATCATCTTCGCCGTGGCGTTTTCGTTCCTCGCACTGGGCCTTGCTACTATTTTGTTCTTCATCAACCGGTACCGCGCGCAGAACGCGCAAAAGCTCAGCGAAACGGTGCAGAGCATCGGCAAGGATATGGAGGAGGTGTTCTACAACCACCGTCAGTTCGACGATCTGGACATGATTTACGATTCGATCTTTTCCACCCGCCTGGCATCTTCCGTGGCCGATATTGCACGGGAACACAATGTGGACATCAATATTTACGATACCGAAGGCAGGTTGCAGCTTAGCACGCAACCGTTGATGATCGAGAAGGGATTGCTGTCGCCGGGCATGAATCCCATGGCGCTGTACCAGCTTTCGCAGCGCAGCCGCATCCAGTTTATCCAGGAGGAGAAGATCGGGCGGATGGGCTATATCAGCAGCTATGTACCCATGCGCAGCCAGGGTGAGGTGTTCGCCTTCCTGAACGTGCCTTACTTTGCCACCGAAAACGAACTGCGGCAGCAGATTTCGACGTTCCTCGTGGCGCTGATCACGATCAATGCCTTTATCTTTTTGATGGCAGGCATCCTGGTGCTATTGATCTCCAATACCATCACCAAATCCTTCTCCCTCATCACCGAAAAGCTGCGCAGCGTGAACCTCGGGCAGCACAACGAGGCCATCAGCTGGGATACCGACGACGAAATCGGACTGCTGGTGAACGAATACAACAAGATGGTGCAGAAGCTGGAAGTGAGCGCCGCTATGCTGGCCAAAAGCGAGCGGGAGGGCGCCTGGCGCGAAATGGCGCGGCAGGTGGCGCACGAGATCAAGAACCCGCTGACGCCCATGAAACTCAGCATCCAGTACCTGCAACGCGCCATCGCCAACGACTCCCCTGACGTAAAAGCCCTTTCCAGGAATGTGGCCAATACACTGGTGGAACAAATCGAGCACCTGTCCAACATTGCGTCCGACTTCGCGGCGTTTGCCCATATCACAAAAGTCAACAACGAAGTTTTTTCCCTCAGCGAAGTGCTGCAATCGCTTACTTCGCTGTATATGAGCAGTCCTGAGTGCCATATCTACTTCGGCCGGCAGGACAAGCCCTATCTCATCGATGCGGACAAGACGCAGATCAACCGTGTGTTCACGAACCTGTTGCAGAACGCTATCCAGGCGATCCCGGAAGGGCAGGAGGGGCATGTGGCAATCAGCATGAGGGAAGAAGGGCCGCATTGGGTGGTGGTGGAAGTGATCGACAATGGCACCGGCATCCCGCCGGAGGCGCAGGAGAAGATTTTCGTGCCGAACTTCACGACCAAGTCTTCGGGTACGGGGCTTGGCCTGGCGATGAGCCGGAACATCGTGGAGCAGGCGGGCGGCGAGATCTGGTTCAAGACTTCCCCGGGCATGGGCACCACTTTCTTCGTAAGGCTGCCCCTGGTGGCCGATCAGCAGGATTATAACGCCTGATCGCGCCATTCAGTGCAATAAAAAAAGGGCGCCGTTACCGGAGCCCTTTCGAATGAATTAGGTGTGTCTGTTGCAGGTATAACTTACGCTTCGGGTGTCACCACGAAGCTTTCGCGGATTTTTTCGAGGAGTTTGGTGCGGATCATCTGTTCGGCCAGCACGATCATGTTGGAGAAAGCGCGTTCGCCGGAGATGCCGTGACCGATAATAACGGGTTCGGATACGCCCAGTACGGGAGTGCCGCCGTATTGCTCGAAATCGAAGCGGTCGAGGTATTCGTCTTTGATATTGCGCCTTACGGCGATATCATGGAAGGATTCGGCGAGTTTGAGGACCACGTTGCCGGTGAAACCTTCGCAAACGATCACGTCCGCGGTGTTTTTAAAGACGTCGCGTCCTTCTACGTTACCAACGAAATTGACGAGGGGATTTTCTTTGAGGAGGGGATAGGTGGCCTGCGCGAGGAGGTTGCCCTTTCCTTCTTCTTCTCCGAGGTTCAGGAGGCCGATCTTCGGATTGTCTACTCCCTGGATGTACTTGGCATAGAGGGAGCCGAGGATGGCGAACTGAACGAGGTTCTCAGGTTTGCAGTCGGCGTTGATGCCCACATCCAACAGGAGGCCGGTAGAGCCGTCTTCCCGGGGCAGGATGGTGGAAATGGTGGGCCGCTGGATGCCTTCGATGACCTTAATGGAGTAAATGGCGCCTACCATCATTGCCCCGGTGTTGCCGGCGCTGATGAAAGCGTCAATCTTTTTGTTTTGCAGGAGATGGAAGCCGATGGAGATGGAAGAATGCGGCTTTTCCTTTAAAGCTTTGGTAGGATGTTCATTCATCCCGATTACCTGGGATGAATGAACAACGGTATATCTTGACTGGTCTAACGCTGCTTCTGTGAGGAGGGGTGTTAAGGCCTGCTCATCACCAATCAACATCAGATGTGCATCAGATGCTTTGCTTAAAAATAACTTAACTCCTTTTACTGCTTCTGCGGGGGCATAATCGCCGCCCATCATATCAAGCCCGATTCTCATGAACTGTGTTTTGTCTTGTGTGCTCGGGGGTAAAATTAGTAAAAATTATTATTTAGCAGCAGCTTGTTTTTCCAAAACAACTTTTCCTTTGTAGAACAGTTTGTTCTCTACCCAATGAGCACGGTGTCTCAGGTGCACTTCGCCGGTAGCGCTGTCGGTGCTTAAAGTTTCAGCAAATGCCTTGTAATGTGTTCTTCTCTTTGCTGATCTTTGTTGCGAGTGTCTGCGTTTAGGATTCGGCATCTTATTTAATTTTTAAAATTGAATACGTTTTTAATTATCCCTGAACTTTTCCAACCCTTTCCAGATCGGATTGGCCTGTTGTTCGTCCTGTTGTTTCATTTTTTCCAACATCTCCAGCACTTTCGGGTCGCACCCGCTCTTCCCGCCGGCGTCGTCCGGATGGATGCGCTGCATGGGAATGGCCAGGTTGATGAACTCGTAAATGAAGCCGGCCACGTTCAGGTGGCTTTCCGTCCGGCTGATATACGTCACATCCGGATCCTCATCGGCGCTCATCTCCTCCGGGTTGTCCACCAGTTTGATCACCTGGTTGAAATCGTCCCAGAGCTGCAGCTCGAAAGGCTGACCGCAACGATCACAAGTAACTGTCAGCCTGCCCCCCACTTCAAACTTCAACAGGAAAAATCCCGCTTTCTTATCCAGTGTAAGGTTGACTGTGGCGTGACAATCGGAAAAATCCGGCTCGGCGCCCAGCTTCTCGAAAAAATTGCCGTCGATCTGATATTGGAATGTATGCACCCCGGGCGTCAGACCTACAAAAGCTATGTCAAATTCGCGGAGTTGCTTCATATCAAAATCCTCCCTTTTAGAGGGATGCAAAGGTAAACAAATATTTCCAAAAGCAAAAATTTCCTACTTTTGTTGATTCTCAGGCTAATATTATATAACAAAATATATAAAAATGTCAGATATTTACAGCTAGTAAGTTGCGCCATTTTTGCTAACTTCATATCGCGCTCTGCATCACCATTTTTTGCACATGCCTCATGAAATCCTTCAGTTCCCCCTATTCCCCCGAAGATATGTCAGATAAAGACAGAATAGGCCGGACACACCCAAAGAACTCACTTACTGTACCCCCGAACGCCGGGGGAGCACCCCCCATTTTCGCACTTTCCATCGCCGTTTTCCTCCGCAACACCAACGCCGGCGTACTCGTCACCGACGAAAAACACCGCTTTGTCTGGGGGAACGACGTTTTCATGGAATATTTCCAGTCCGGGACATACAAAGGTAACCAACTTGACCTTAGCTTCCGGGCCATGACCGCCCATTTTGCCGCAGAAGTATATGATCCCGGGGCGTTTGAGCTGAAAATGAAAGAGTTGAGGCGGAAAAGAAAACCCTTCTTCGGATGGGAAATCCCCTTCCGCAATGGCCGTATCTTCGAAATCAGCTATATGCCCGTGTACGACGGCCCCCGGTTCGCCGGCTCCATCTGGCAGATCGTGGACGTCACCCGCCACCGGCAGGCCGCCGAAGAGCTCCGCCGCGTCGATGAGAAATACCGCGTCATCCTCGACAACCTAAACGCCGCCCTCTGCGAAACCGACCTCGAAGGGAAGATCGTTAAAGTGTACGACAGCTTCTGCCGCCTTTCCGGCTACACCGAAGAAGAGCTCATCGGCAACAACATCACCGACATCTTTGTGCCCGAAGAAAACCGCGACTACGCCCGCAACCTCCGCCGGTACCGCGTGGAAAAGAAAGTGGCCTTATTATATGATATGGAGATCGTCGTGAAAGACGGTACCCGCAAATGGGTGATCGCCAGCTCCGGTAATATCTACGATCGCGACGGCAAGGCCGTCGGCGGCGTAGGCATCCATATGGACATCACCCCCCAGAAGCAGCTGCAGCGGGAGCTCGAAGTGGCCAAGCAGGCCGCCGAGGAAGCCCAGCGTACCCAAAAGGAGTTCCTCGCCAACATGAGCCACGAAATCCGGACGCCCCTCAACGCGATCATCGGGATGGCCCACCTGCTGGAAGAAACCGCCCTCAACGACGAACAAAAAGAATACATCAAAATACTCAAGCACTCCTCCGGCATCCTCCACGGCCTTATCACCGATATCCTCGATATCTCCAAGATCGAAGCCGGCAAACAGGAAGTGCACCCCCGCGAATTCGACCTCCGCGAACTGGTCCAGAGCATGAAGCACACCTTCCAGATGAAGCTCGGGCAACGGCCGATCCAGGTGACCGTGGAGCTTGACAAACGTATCGATTCGCTCCTCATCGGCGACGATATGATTTTGAACCAGATCCTCATGAATTTGTTAGGTAATGCGGAAAAATTCACCAAGGAGGGTGAAATTGCCATAAAAGTGAGCCTCGAAGAGCTCCAGGCCAACGCGCTCTGGCTCCGCTTCCAGGTTTGTGACACCGGGATCGGTATCCAGCACGACAAACTGGAACTGATCTTCCAGAACTACAAGCAGGCGGAAAAAGACATCCGCGAGCGCTACGGCGGTACGGGCCTCGGACTGGCCATCGCCAAACAACTGGTGGAACTGCAGGGCGGGCGGATATCCGTGGAGAAAGGAGGGGAGTACAACACCTGTTTCACCTTCACGCTGCCGTTCATCGACACCCGGCGTTCCGCGGCGCGGCAAGGCGGGCAGGATATAGAAAACAAATACGCCCGCATCGATTTCGGGCAGGCCAGGGTGCTGGTGGTGGAAGACAACCCCATGAACCTCAAGTACATCCTCAGCCTCCTCGAAAAATACAGGATCAACTACCAACTGGCCACCAACGGCCCCGACGCGCTCTATTTCCTGGAATCCAAGCAGTTCGACCTCGTGCTGATGGACATCCGGATACCGGGAATGGACGGCTTCGAGCTGGCCCGCAAGATCCGGGAAGACGAATCGCGGCCCAATGTGGCCACCCCCGTGATCGCCACCACCGCCACCGCCATGCCAAGCACGCTCGCCATGGCCAGGAACATCGGAATAACGGAAATACTGACGAAACCTTATACTCCCGACCAGCTGTTGCAGGTGCTGAACAAGTACCTCAACGAAGACGAAACCGAAATCATTATGGAAGTGCAAAATATAAGCGGCTACGAATTTCACCCCGACCTGGATGTCAAATACCTAAACACGCTGTACGAAAGCAACATCGGGTACGCCATCGATCTGTTCGACATTTATGTGCTCACCATCCGCGACGAGCTGGTGAAGATCCGCAAAGTGGCGGATGCGGGCGATTGGGAAACCCTCCGTTTCCAGGTCCATAAGATCAAGCCCAACTTCTCCATGGTAGGGCTCACCTGGATCACCACCAAACTGGAGGCCATGGAAAATCTCCTGCGCCACAACGAAAACCTCGAAACCATCCCCGCCCTCCTCGGCGAAATCATGGAAGAAGTCAACGGTTTCTTTCCCATCATCGAAAATGAATTGCAGAAAATGCAGGCCTTCATGGCCGGCGGCGGCCAGATTTAGTTGAACTGCTCCAGCGCCTCTTTCACATCGGAATAGTAACTGCCCCCGAAAAGATTGAGGTGTACCAGCAGGGGATACAACTGGCAGAGCGGCAGCCTTTCCTGCCATCCCTGCTCCAGCGGGTGGATGGCCTGGTAGGTGTAATAAAACCGCGTGTCGAACCCGCCGAAAAGGCGCGTCATCGCCATGTCCATCTCCCGGTGGCCGAAATACACCGCCGGGTCGAAGATGCAGGCGCGGCCGTTCTGCGCCACAAGGAAATTACCGCTCCACAGATCGCCGTGCAACAGCGCGGGCGGCTCTTCGGGGAAAAGCTCGGGTAGCCTGCGGCAGAGTTTCTCGAGCCGCTGCATCAGCTGGCTGTCGAGCCGGTGATTGTCGAACGCCATTTTCGCCAGCGGGAGCAGGCGGTTCATGGCATAGAAAACGGCCCAGCTGGAATAGGGCGTATTGTATTGTTTGATGGAACCGATGTAGTTGGAAGTATTCAGCCCGAACCAGGGGCGCGTTTGCTGGTGCATCCTCGCCATCGAAGCGGCGAAGTTCTCCCAGAAATCCGGTGAGGCGGCGCCTTTCTCCACGTATTCCGTTACCAGGAAAGCGCGGTTGCCGGCCACGCCGTTGCAGACGGGGCGGGGCACCGAAATCACTTCCGGATGGCGCAGTTCTTCCAGCCCGCACATTTCCCGCGTGAACATTTCCGGGTGCCTGGCGGCATCGTTCAGTTTGAGAAAGAAACGGCCCTGCGTAGTGTCTATGCGAAAAGTTTCGTTGATATCTCCCCCGTGTATCCGCTCTGCGTGAATTATCTGTAATTTCACGGAGAGTTGAAGATGGGTGGTGAGGGATTTTTCAAGTTCCTGTTGAATGGTAAAGTCTAACATGTTCCTTTCGCTTACACTTAAAAATGGAAAAAGAATACCGGTTCGGAAAACCTATCATATCAATAGCGCTCGGGCTGGCGGGCATCTTCCTGCTGACCTGGGCGGTCGCGGTGGACGGATGGCTGGCAGGGATCTACTTTCATAGGTGGTACGATTTCATCAGTACGCTGTTCAGAAAGTTGTTCGGTCGATTCACGGGCAGCATAGGCGATGTAATTTACTGCGTTTGGGTTATAATAGGGATTATTTTTTTATTAAAATCAATCTGGCGGCTCTTCACGGCGCAATGGAAAGCCCTGGGATACGGGCTCCTGAAGGCCGTTTCGTCCCTTTGCTGGCTGTATTTCTTCTTCCTGCTTTTCTGGGGCGCTCATTATCAACGCAGTTCGATGGTGAAGGAACTGGGGTTCGACGTGCAGCCGTACACGAAAGCAGACCTCTACCTCCTCGCCGATACGCTCGTCAAACTCACCAACCGCGATAAAGCCGCGCTCCAGGCGCTGCCTTCCGCAACCGATACCCTGCCCCGCCAGGTATTCGCCGATGCCGCTAAGGCTTACGGCGAACTGGCGAAGCTGCAGCCTTCCCTGCGATATCACATCCCCTCCATCAAAAAATCCATGTTCGGGCATTACCTCAATTACCTGGGCGTAACGGGATACCTCAACCCCTTCACCAACGAAGCCCAGGTCAACACGACGGTCCCGGCCTTCCAGGTGCCGTTCGTTACCTGCCACGAGATCGCCCACCAGCTGGGTTTTGCACCCGAAGAAGACGCCAACTTCATCGGTTACCTTGCCGCCAGCCGCTATCCCGATCCCCGGTTCCAATACGCCGCCAATTTCGAAATGCTGCTCTACACCGTGAGGCGCCTCGCCAGGAGAGACCCTCCGCTCGCACGCCTCGTATGGAACAAAACACACCCCGGCATCCGGGCAGACGCACAGCGGCTCATCGACTTCTACCGCAAATTCGAAGGCCCGGCCGACGACCTCTCCGCCATCTTCTACGATTCCTACCTGAAAGCCAACAACCAGCAACACGGCATCCGCAGTTACAGCGAAGTTGTGGGCTGGTTGATGGATTACTACCGGATCAAAGGATAGATCGCCTTATAGTGATACTGGCAGGAATATTCGAATTCGGCGGAGGTAAATGGTTCCGTGGCAAATACACCGGTCTGGTGACTGTTCAGGGAAATTTTTGCCGGCAGGCCATGCTGGTTGTACGTGGTTACCGGTAACGAATTGTTCTGGCTGAAATCCCTGTCCAGGAACTGCCAGATAGGGTGCAGCCGGCGGTAACTGATCTGCTGGTCATAACCACTGATCGTAATGAAATTGGAATATCCATCCACCTGTTCCTCGATCTTCACCAGGTTGCCGGCGGCATCGTAGCTGTACAACCGGATCATGTAAACAAACGGCCTTCCATACGTGTCGGTAGACCGGATGATACGGTTTTGGTGATCGTAAGCATATGTGGAAATGTTACGGACGTCGAGCTCCGTTCTGCCGGCGGCCGGGATAGGCCTGTAATCGGGGCTTATGTCGCCGAAGGCGTAAGTGGTGTCCACAACGATCCTGTTTTTGTGGTCATGATGGTAGCGATGCCAGGTGTCAAAAACGGAGTGGTCGTTATAGACGCCGTAAAAATCAGTCAACCTTCCCCGCTGGTCATATCTGAAATAATAGTTGGGGGAAGAAGTCCCTATCACACTGCGGGTGATGCTGACCGGGTCGCCTTTTCCGTTGTAGGTAAAAATGAAGGAATCGGGCAGGTAACTGATGCCCAGGATACCGGAGATTTTCGTGATGCGGCATTCCAGGTTGTCCGCAGGCGGGTGGGGATCTTTTTGACAGCCATGGAGGACCAGGGCCAATGCCAGTGCACAGGCAGGCAGAATGAACGTTACTTTCATACTTATGGGTTTTGAGGGTTAATGACGGTGCTGTAGCAGGGAGGCGGTTAACGGGACTAAGGGGTCTTTCTGTAACTAATGTAGGGCAATTTGTTGTTTGAAATTCGGCTGGTGAGGTGGGAGGTATGATTGATCCGTGTCAAATGTCGGATGGGTTGCCGGAGATGAAAATCCGGTGGTAGGATACATGGGGAAGCCACCGCGCGCGCATCTCACCCTGTGAGGGCAAGATGCGCGTGGCGGTATATCAGTTCATCATCAGCACATTCACGCTGCGCTGGAGGATGTTGAAAGCGATTTCGGCCATGAGGTTTTCACGGTCAAGCGTAGGGTTTACTTCGGTGATCTCGAAGCAGCAGATTTTGCGGTGCTGCATGAATTTTGAAATGAGGTCTTCGGCCTCGCGCTCGCGCAGCCCGTTGCTGACAGGGGTGCCGGTGCCGCGGGAGATGGACGCGTCGAGGCTGTCGACGTCGAAGGAGACGTAAATGTACTCGCAATCGTGCAGGTAACGGAACACGCTCCTGGCCACGGCTTCCGCGCCTTTGCGGCGGACTTCGTTGGTGGTGATCACTTTCATGCCGTATTTGCGGATGAGGTGGTCTTCCTCTTTTTCGTAGTCGCGCAGCGAAATGAAGACGATATCTTCCGGCAGCACTTTGGGAGCGATCTTGCCGAGGTTTTTGAGCTGTCCCCAGAGTTTGACGGTGTTATCGTCGAGCTCATGGACCTTGTTCTCGATATTGTCTTCCGCGATGGAAGCGGCGAGGGGCATGCCGTGCATGTTGCCGGAGGGCGTGGTGTATGGGGTGTGCAGATCGGCGTGCGCGTCGATCCAGATCACGCCCAGTTTGGCTTTGGGCCTGGCAAGTTTGAGGCCGGCGATGGTAGCGCCGGCGGTGCTGTGGTCGCCGGAAAGCACGACGGGGAACCAGTTTTGTTTGATCGTGTCGCAAACGGATTTGCTGACGCGCTCATACATGTTGATGGTGCCCTTGATGCGTTTGGCGTAAGGGGATTCGATCGGTTCGAACAGCAATTTGTTTTCCGTTTCGATTTCTTCCGTGGGGAAGTGGACGAAGAAATTGCTCATGAAATCAAGTGCAGCAATCTTGATCGCGTCTACTCCCAGGCTGGCGCCGCGTGTGCCTGCGCCAATTTCGGATTTGACTTCAATGATCTTGATATTTTTCATACAATGTTTTGGTGCGGGCCGCTGAAGCGGGATCTTAGCCGAGGATGCTCCGGCCGATCACGATGCGCTGGACTTCAGACGTGCCTTCATAGATCTGTGTTATTTTGGCGTCGCGCATGAGGCGCTCAACGTGGTATTCTTTAACATAACCGTAACCGCCATGGACCTGTACGGCTTCAGTGGCTACCCACATGGCGGTTTCGGAGGCGAATACCTTGGCCATGGAGCCGCTCAGGGTGTAGTCGATGTGGTTGTCCTTTTCCCAGGCGGCACGGAGGCAGAGGAGGCGGGCGGCTTCGATTTTGGTGGCCATGTCCGCCAGTTTGAACTGGATCGCCTGGTGCTGGGATATTTCCTTGCCGAAAGCTTTCCTTTCCTTACTGTATTTCAACGCCAGTTCGAAGGCGCCGCTGGCGATCCCCAGCGCCTGGGAGGCAATGCCGATACGGCCGCCGCCCAGCGTCTTCATGGCGAATTTAAACCCGAACCCGTCTCCCCCGATCCGGTTTTCCTTCGGCACCTTCACGTCCTGGAACATCACGCTGTGCGTGTCGCTCCCGCGGATGCCGAGCTTGTTTTCCTTCGCGCCGAGCGTGATGCCCGGAGAATTCTTTTCTATAATGAGGCAATTGATGCCCTTGCTGCCCAGTTCGGGATGCGTTTGCACCATCACCAGGTACACGCTCGCCGAATTGGCGTTGGTGATCCAGTTTTTGGTGCCATTCACGAGGTAATGGTCGCCCTTGTCTTCCCCGATGGTACGCTGGGAAGTAGCGTCGGACCCGGCTTCAGGCTCGCTCAGTAAAAAGGCGCCGATGATCTCGCCTTTGGCCAGCGGAACGAGGTATTTCCTTTTCTGTTCTTCGTTGCCGAATGTTTCCAGCCCCCAGCAAACCAGGGAATTATTCACGCTCATCACTACCGAGGCGCTCGCGTCTATTTTAGATATCTCTTCCATCGCCAGCACGTACGAGATCGTGTCCAGCCCGGCGCCACCATACTCGGGGCTTACCATCATGCCGAGAAAGCCCAGCTCTCCCAGTTTCTTTACCTGCTCCGCCGGAAATTTCTGCTGCTCGTCGCGCTCAATCACGCCGGGCAATAATTCATTCACCGCAAAATCCCTCGCCGCTTTCTGTATCATCAGATGTTCTTCCGTTAACTGAAAATGCATGTTCTATTGAATTTTAAAGAAGATTGTTGGTGCTTACAAACCTATCTTAAAATAGGCACCTAAAAAAATCAGTGCGGCAGAATTAAAAACTCACGCAATTTTCTCCCGTATTGTTGAATATTTTAATAATAACTCCCCCGGTTTATTGGAGGAATTCCTGTTGCTACCTGTCCGTAAGTCAGAAAAGTCTATTATTTTTGTAGGATGATGGCAGTGAATTTACCCAACTACCACCATGTGCTCGGACAGTGCCAACCCTTCCATGCACAGCTGGTAGCCGTATCAAAAACCAAACCTGCTGAATCTATCCGCGCCCTCTATGATGCCGGCCAGCGGATATTCGGCGAAAATTACGTGCAGGAAATGGTGGAAAAGGAAGGCCTTCTTCCCAAAGACATCCAGTGGCATTTCATCGGCCACCTCCAAAGCAACAAGGTAAAATACATCGCTCCCTTCGTGAGTATGATCCACGGTATCGACAGCTTCAAGCTCCTCCAGGAAGTCAATAAGCAGGCCGCCAAAAACGGCCGGACTATCGATTGCCTCCTGCAGGTGCACATCGCCACCGAGGAAACGAAATTCGGCTTCAGCGAAGCGGAACTGGAAACCGTGCTGGAACAATCCGTCACCCTTCCCAATATCCGCATCGCAGGCCTGATGGGAATGGCCAGCAATACCGACGACCTGGCGCAGGTGCGCAGCGAGTTCCGCCGGCTGAAGGAATTGCAGGTGGCTGCCAAGGCAAAGTATTTCCCCGTAACCGACGAATTCCGCCAGCTCTCCATGGGCATGAGCGGCGACTATACGATAGCCCTGGAAGAAGGCAGCACGCTGGTCCGCATCGGCAGCCTGCTGTTCGGCGCCAGGAATTACGCACAAAAACAATAGCATGAAAAAACTCCTACTGATAGCCGCCGTGGCTTTTAGCGCCTGCACGCCCACGCGCCAGGCCGGGCTCACCAAGGGCCCCTGGCAGGCCCAGCTGACGAGGGCCGACGGCGGACAGATCGTCTTCAACTTCGAAGTGGCGGACAGCGCCGGCTCGCAGGTAATTTACGTGACCAATGCCGGCGAACGGATGCGCGTCGATGAAGTGCGGATGCAGGAAGACTCCGTTTTCATCCGCATGCCTTTCTTTGACTCCGAATTCAAAGCGGAAGTGTACTTCAACGGCAGCCTGCAGGGGAAGTGGATACGCCACCTGGCCGATAAGGACGTGGATATCGACTTCTACGCGCAGCCCGGGAAATCTGAACGCTTCGCCGTAACCAAACCCGCTACCCGCAACGTAACCGGCCGCTGGCCCACCTGGTTTTACGAAGGCCCCGGGTCGGATAGCACTTACGCCATTGGTGAATTCGTGCAAACAGGCAGCCAGGTGACGGGCACCTTCCTCACCACTTCCGGCGACTATCGTTACCTTCAGGGCGTGGTGGACGGGGACTCCCTGAAGCTGTCGACCTTCGACGGGTCGCATGCCTACCTGTTTACGGCGCTGGTCGAAAACGATTCCACCATCAGCGGCGGCCAGTTCCTGGCGGGGATTACCGCCCGGCAGCAGTTTTCCGCGCGGAAAGACAGCAGCGCCCGCCTCCAGGACGCCACCACGCTCAATACGGTGAAGGAGCCGGGCACAACGCTCGATTTCAAGTTCCCGGACCTGAACGGGCAAACGGTTTCCATTAAAGACGAGCGTTTTAAGAATAAAGCGGTGATCGTGCAGGTGTCGGGCTCCTGGTGCCCCAACTGCATGGACGAAACGGCATACCTGAGCGAGTGGTACAAGCAGAATAAGGACCGTGGCGTGGAGATCGTTATGCTGGCCTATGAGCGCACGACGGATTTTGAGAAGTCGAAAAAAGCGGCGGAAGGGTTCGCAAGGAAATTTGGCGTGACTTATCCGGTGCTGATTACGGGCGTAACGCCCGCTGATCCGCAGAAAACGGAGAAGACGCTTCCGCAGCTGACGGGGCTGAAGGGCTTCCCGACGACCATTTACCTGGACCGGAGCGGCAAGGTGGTGGAGGTGCACACCGGGTTTAACGGTCCGGGTACCGGCGAGCATTACGAGGCGTACAAGAAGGAATTCAATGCATTGATGGACCGGTTGCTGCAATAGGCCGATCTTTAAATTTCAGGATAAAACCGGGCGTTTACGCGTCCGGTTTTTTTAATTTCTCCGGAAACCTGAGATATTCTCTCCCTTTCGGAGATATTCTCGCCCTTTAAAAATTGCCGGG
This sequence comes from uncultured Chitinophaga sp., assembly GCF_937874145.1. Taxonomy (GTDB): domain Bacteria; phylum Bacteroidota; class Bacteroidia; order Chitinophagales; family Chitinophagaceae; genus Chitinophaga. The sequence goes on from NZ_CALNBI010000138.1 coordinate 20,441, forward strand.
TCCTTTACAGCCTTTAGTTTTGTGAATAGTACATGGAACACGGCTCCGAAAAGCCCAATATTGTTTGTTATACTTTCTAGAACTGTGTTCTGATTTCATGAACTTTGTTATAGTTTTACAAAACGGAGGAAATGGTAATTCTCTCAAAGAAAGCGTTGCGCGAATTTGCGCACAGGCATCCTCTTGCCTATGAAGGGCTAAAGAGGTGGTATGACGAAGTAAAGAAAGCGGACTGGCGGTGTTTTGCGGATATGCGGCAGACATTCGGTTCGGCAGACGGAGGGGCCGGTTTGTATTTAATGTTGGCGGCAACAGATACCGGGTGGTGGCGATGGTGAATTTTGCGGTGCGGACGGTGTATGTGCTGTTTGTGGGGACGCATGAGGAGTATGACCGGTGGAATGTATTACAGGACTTTTCTAAAAACTGAAGTATATGTCGATAATCATTCAAAGCAAGAAGGAATACCATGCTGTGATGGTGGAGATCTATCGCATGATGGACCGTGGTGAGGATGACCTCACTGCGGAGGAGCTGCGTTCGCTGGCCGAAATGACGGTGGCGGCGGAGCGTTTTGAGGACGAAGCGATGGCGTCTTTCCCGTTACGGAAGCCGAAATCGATCCGGGAGGCGGAGGAACTGAAGATGTTTGAAATGAAGATAACGCAGGCGAAGCTGGCGGAAATGCTGGGGATGGCGAAATCCAAGTTGTCGGAGATCCTGACGGGGAAGCGCCAGCCGGACGTTGCTTTTCTGAAGGCATTGCATATGCAGTTGAAGATGGATGCGGCGTTTTTGCTGGAGCATGCCTGATAGGAAAAGCTGGGGAATCTTTTTATATTTCGGGGTTTAAGAATAAGATTTCACGTATGAAAAGATCCCTTGTTGTACTGGGGGCGCTGCTGCTGGCGGTGCCGGTATTTGCCCAGCAGGCTTTCCGCAAGGCCGCTACGCCCGCGTCCGCCGGTTTTTCGGCAGACCGCCTTCACCGGATAGATAGTTTCTTTGAAGCTGCCGTGGCGCAGGGCCTCGCGCCGAATGCCGTCACCTTTATCGCCCGGAAGGGGCAGATCGTGCATCATAAGGCATTTGGTTTCAGTAACCTGGAAAAGAAAACCCCGGCGCGGACGGACGATATCTTCCGCATCGCCTCGCAGACCAAGCTGGTGACCACCGTAGCCGTGCTCATGTTGTATGAGGAAGGGCGCCTTTTCCTGGACGATCCCATCTCCAAATTCCTGCCGGAGTTCAGGGATGTGCAGGTCCTCGAAAAGGATGGCAGCACCCGCGCCCCGAAAACCGCGCCCACTATCCGTCACCTGCTCTCGCACTCAGCGGGCATTCCCTATCAGCACCCTACGGTGAAGGAGCCCAATATTTACCTCAGCGACCTCAAGGGGCTAACGATGGAAACCCTCGTTCAGCAGATCGCCAAACGCCCGCTGGTGCACGAGCCCGGGGAGCAATTCACTTACGGCTATAATACCGATGTGGCGGGTAGGATCGTGGAAGTGATATCGGGCAAGTGCCTGAAGGATTTTTTCCACGAAAGGATTTTTGCTCCCCTCGGCATGCACGATACCTATTTCTACCTGCCGCCCTCCAAAGCCGGGCGCCTCGTGGAATTGTACGCCAAAGGGCACATCGATTCACCGCTGACGGTTCATGGGAGCATATCCAACCGTACATATCCCGTGGCCGGCAAGCAAACGCTCTTCCTCGGAGGAGCGGGGCTGGTGAGCACGGCGGCAGATTATGCCCGGCTCTGCCAGTTGATCCTGAACGGAGGGAGTTTTAACCATGTAAGGCTGCTGTCGCGCAAGACGGTGGACCTGATGGGCCGCAACCAGATTGGCGGCAGCTTCGTGTGGGACCGGAACGACAAGTTCGGCCTGGGCCTGCAGATCATCACGGAAGACTCGCGCTACGGCGACCAGGCCAGCCCCGGCTCCCTGACCTGGGGCGGCGCCTATTGCTCCGAGTACACCATCGATCCTAAAGAAGGCATAATCATGCTGGTATTCACGAATGTGAGCCCTTACGCCTGGTACGGGGACTTCGTCCGCAAGTTCAGGATCCTGGCTTACGGGGCGCTGGAGTAGCGGATACGGTTTCGAAATAAAAAGAATTGTCTGGAATTTGTCATGTCGCAGGTGGCGTGTGCTAAAATATAAAAGGGCCGTACCATTCCGGTACAGCCCTTTCAAAATGATTGCAGTCGGCTAGAACTCGTTCTTCCACATCATGGATTCCACGGGGCGAACGGTGCGGCCGTTGTATTTGGCGTTGCCTTTTTTATTGTAGAAAGTTTCGATCTGCCCTTCCACCACGAAGTAAATGAGCTGGCCGATGGGCATGCCGGCGTAGATCCGGACGGGCTGGGCGCAGGAGATCTCCAGCGTCCAGGTGTTGCAGAAGCCTACGTCGCCTTTGCCGGCGGTGGCATGGATATCGATGCCCAGGCGGCCGGTGCTGCTTTTGCCTTCCAGGAAGGGCACATGGGCGTGGGTTTCGGTGTATTCATGCGTTACGCCGAGGTAGAGCGTGTTGGGCTGCAGCACGAAGCCTTCTTCGGGAATCTCGAAATGCACGATCTCATTGTGCCGGCGGGCGTCCAGCACACGGTCCGCATACGTAGCCAGGTATTTGCCCAGGTGCACGTCGTACGAGTTGGTACCGAGGTATTTCCGGTCGAAGGGGCTGATCACGATGGTGCCCTTTTCAATTTCTTCCAGAATTCTTTTGTCAGACAAGATCATGCGTGATGGTGTTTAGGTTAGGCCGGTTGCTTAATTCCCGTTAAATTCGCGTTTAAGCGGCGAATTTATGGCTTTAATACGAACGATACAAATCGATCCGGCCACCCGGCTGGGAGTGTGGAAAATTGGTGAAGAAGAAGGGTTTTTCAGGGAGAGGGTGAATATCGACCCCGGCGTTCACCATCCCCACAAGCGCCTCCAGCATTTCGCGGGGCGTTACCTCCTCGTGGAGCTCTTCCCGGAGCTGCCCGTTCATGAAATCCGGATCCTCGACAGCCGGAAACCTTATATTCCGGGAAATCCTTATTATTTTTCCATCTCGCATTGCGGCGATTTTGCCGCCGCCATCGTGAGCACCCGCGAGCATGTAGGCATCGATATCGAAAACGTGCAACCGAAAATCGGCCGCGTAGCCCACAAGTTCCTCGCCGAACGCGAACGGCAGTTCATCTCCGGCATCAGCCGGCTCGAACATCAAACCGTTTGCTGGTCGGCCAAAGAAGCCGTATACAAATGGTACGGCCTCGGCGGGCTCGACTTCAAAGCCAACATGCAGCTCCAGGCCTTTCCGCTCCAGCAGGCGGGAATGCTCGTCTGCGACTTCCTTAAGGAAGACCGTATGGCCTGCCTGAACCTGCAGTACATCATCGACAATAACCTATGCCTCGCCTGGACGGCCGGGGAAAACAAACAACCGAACCAGCAATGAAAATCTTTCTCTTGGGGTTTATGGGAGCCGGAAAATCCTATTGGGGCAAACAGCTCGCCGAACATTGGGGGCTCCCTTTCTTCGATCTCGACGATATCATCGTTGAAACGGAAGGCATGCCCGTAGCCGATATCTTCAATACCAAAGGCGAAAACTACTTCCGCGAACTGGAAAGCCGCCTGCTGCGCGAACTGGCGCTCGATAACGACCGCTTCCTGATTTCCTGCGGCGGCGGAACGCCCTGCTTCTCCGATACCATGGACTTCATGAACGAGCACGGCAAAACGATCTGGCTCAATCCTTCGGTAGGCGTGATGGTGGAACGGCTGCTGCGCAAACAGCACAAGCGCCCCCTCATCCAGGACCTTACGCCGGAAGACCTCGCCGCCTTTACCGAAAAGAAATTGCTGGAACGCCAGCCTTATTATGAGCAAAGTCAGGTGATCATCAGTGACGATGAGGTATCTTTGGAGACTTTTGACAAACTGATCCACCATGCATAAATCGTTTTTAGTATGGGCGGCCGCCCTCGGCGCCCTCTCCGTAATCCTCGGCGCATTCGGCGCGCATAAGCTGAAAGAGCTCGTACCGCCTGAAACCGTGAGCACTTTCCAAACCGGGGTTACTTACCAGTTCTATCACGTGTTTGCACTGCTGGCGGTGGGTATCCTGTACGCACACATGCCTTCGCCGCAACTCGTATGGGCCGGGCGCTTCTTCCTGCTGGGCATCCTGCTGTTTTCGGGCTCCCTGTATATCCTGACCATGCTGAAAGCCACTGAAACCGTAGGCCTCCGCGGCATCGGCGCCATTACGCCCATCGGCGGCCTGCTCTTCATCGCCGGATGGGTCAGCCTGCTGATCGGCATCCTCAAAAAATAATTTCCGCATACCCGCCATATCTCCAACCATGCGTAAAAAAGCTATCCTCACCGGGTTGCAGCTGATGATCAGTTGCGCCCTTTTCGCACAGGAAAAACCTTTCGACCCGGCAGATTATGAAACGGTGACCGTCCGCTCTGATAAACCCGCGGTTTTCCGGCAAGAGGTGCAAGTCCCCGTCGCCAACGATTCCTTCCGCCTCAAAGGCGTTTTCACCCGGCCGGGGAAAGACGGCAAACACCCCGCCATCCTGCTGCTGCCCGGCAGCGTCAACTACAATCTCGATGCCGCCGTATTCCCTGCCGATGCGCTTGAACAGATCGCGCAGCGCTTTGCGGAAGAGGGTTTTGCCGTATTGTATTACGACGACCGGCCCGCCGCCGTCAACGGCAGTTACGCCACCATTGCCCGCGATGCCGCGGACGTACTGCGGGAACTGCGGTCGTTCCCCCAGGTGGATCCCCGCCGGACAGGCATCGTGGCCCATAACACCGGAGCCGCCGCCGGACTGATGGTGGCCGCGCAGGATACGGCTTTGCGCTTCTTCGTGCCGATGGCGGCCCAGGGAGCGGAAAGCCCTGCTACAATGGCGCATTTCATGTCGGCCGTGCATGCGAATAAGGACCCCGGTTTCCGGGAGCGCGTAGCCCGTGAGGGAGATGTGCTCATGAAAATCGCAGGTGCCGGGCAGTCGCGGGATTCCCTGTTGCAACAACTGAAACGCGCTGCTATCGGATTCGAAAGAGCATTCAGGCAGGAAAAGAAAATCCCCGATAACGCGGAGACCGGTTATGCCCTCATGCTCATCCAGACTTATTCGCTGCCCGAAATGACCGCCTTCGCGGCATATCGTCCTGCGTTATACATGGATCAGGTGAAGTGCCCCGTGCTGGCCGTATTCGGCGGAAACGACGAACTGATGGCCCCTTCGGTCCACAGCGCTGCCTGGCAACGGGTAATACCATCGGCCACCATTCAGGCATTTCCGGGAATGAATCATTATCTTTCCAAAAGCGGCGGCAAACAGCCGTCTGATTCCGTGCTGAAGGAAATCGCCGGATGGATGCAGGGTGTTGTGAAAACCAATCCGTAATTATTTTCCCGCAGCCTGCAATTCCAGCACACAATTTGAATGAGAGCGCCTGCCGTGATGCGCCCTCCCGAAGCAGCAACCTGTATCCGGGAGCGGAGGGCCGGAGTGGCGGCACAAACAGTTGATTATGTACAAATACCTTTTGATGCTCGGTCTTGCCGCCGGAACCGCGGCCCATGGCCAGGAACGTCCGCAACATCCCCAGCCCCCGTATCCCTATTACTCGGAAGACGTTACGTTCGATAATACGAAAGACGGCTTCAAAATGGCGGGCACCTTCACCCGGCCGGAAGCTGCTGGTAAATATCCCGCGGTGATCCTGGTGAGCGGGAGCGGCCCGCAGGACCGCGACAGCGATATCTTCGGTCATAAATCTTTTCTTGTACTGGCCGATCATCTTACCCGCAACGGCATTGCCGTGCTCCGGTACGATGACCGCGGCACCAATAAAAGCGGAGGCGAGATGAAAGGCAGTGATATCACCGGTTTCACGCGCGACGCGCAGGCTGCCATGCAATATCTCCGTTCGCGGCCCGACGTGGATGCTAAAAAAGCGGGCATCATCGGGCATAGCGAAGGCGGCGCCATCGGGCAGATCATGGCCTCGGAAGATCCGGGCGTGGCTTTCCTGGTGTCCTTGGCGGGGCCGGGCGTAGACGGCGCAACGCTGATCATGAGCCAGACGGAAGCCATCCTCCGGTTGTACCAGCTCACCGATACCATTATACAAATGCAGCTCGGTTACCAGCGCGCCATGATGGATGCTATCGTGCAGGAGAAGGATACCGCGGCGCTGCGGGCGCGCATCATGCGCAACGCCAGCAAGCAATACAACGAAAATCCCAACCTGAAGGCCGTACAGCCGGAGGAGTTTTTCGTAAGGGCTGTCAGTTCGCAGTATATGTCGCCCGAGTACCTTTCCATCGTCCGTTTCGATCCAAAACCCTATTTTGCCGGCATAAAATGCCCTGTGCTGGCGTTAAATGGCGATAAAGACATCCAGGTCGTGAGCAGTGTGCACCTGGCGGGCTGGAAGAATGGGGTGAAACAGGCAGAGATCCGGGAGCTTCCGGGCCTCAACCATCTTTTCCAAAAATGTAATTCCTGTCAGGTGTCTGAATACAAGACGCTGACAGAAACCATATCACCGGCGGCCCTTGACGTGATGAGCAAGTGGATCCGGCAAACCACGGGCCTGGCGAAATAATTTCCGCGATTGGCCCGGCAATAGTTAATTTTGATTTCGATTATGGCAGGAAACAAACTGAAATCAGAGAAGAAAGAACCGAAAAAGAAGAAAGAGCAGGCACCGGCTCCCAATCCCGACGTGCTCAAGCCGGACAAGGAACCGGAAGTGAAAGTGCGGGAACTGGTGAAGGATGAGCGTACGCACAAAGTGCTGGGCGCATTTTTCCTGTTGTTGTCGTTGTATTGCTTTATCGCGTTCACCTCTTATTTATTTACCTGGGAAGAAGACCAGGATAAGGTGTTCCGTTATTCCTCCTCGGTTTTGTTCCGCGACGACGTGGAGGTGGACAACCTGCTGGGAAGACTGGGCGCGTTTACATCGCACTGGTTTTTCTACAAAGGGTTCGGCATCGCGTCGTACCTGTTTACGTATTTCTTCTTCATCATCGGTATTAATTTTATCGTCGGGCGGAGGGTTTTCCGTTTCTGGCGGAATGTGAAATACATCATTTTCGGATTGCTGTTCCTCAGCATGACCTTCGCTTTCCTGACGGGCAAATCGGCCTTTCCCTGGGGCGGCGCCCTGGGCGACGCGCTGAATAAATGGGTGAGCGGCTTCCTCGGTAAAACCGGGACCGGCCTCCTCCTCATTACTTCCGGCATCTGCTGGCTCATCTGGAAATTCAACCTGGATTTCAAATGGCCGGAGAAGCAGCCCAAACCCGCCAAAGCCGTTACGCCTGCGTATGCGGAAGAGGAAGCGGAAGATGAGGGGATGGAAGAAGATTACCGGAACGCGCCCAGCATCAATGACCGCTATAACGGGCTGAAAGGCGATGGCGCGCCCGTTTTCAAAGAAGAAGTGGAGGAATTCGACCCGGCTTTGCAATTGGTGGAGCGGGAAGAACCGGCCCCCTTCGCCACGGAGCCTCCGCCGTTCAAAATGCCTGAACCGGCACCGGAAGACCTGGCGCTGGAAGAGCTCCAGCTCACCATCCATGAACCGGAACCCGAACCTGCTCCGCAACCGGCCATGGAAACGCCGCCGGCTCCCATCCCGCTGGATATCCCGCCCCCCGCGCCCCGCAAGCCCAAGGTGGCGGAAGACGTGGCCTTCGAGATCAAACCGGTGTATGAAGACCCGACAGACGAAGAAGTGGAAGAGATCGTGCCCGTCCGCGAGGCGGTGCCGGTGGACCCTTACGAGCCCACCCTCGACCTGCGCGATTACAAGTATCCCGCCCTCGACCTGCTGGAAAACCACGGGACCGACAAGATCGTTCAAGACGCTTCGGAGCTGGAAAAGAACAAGAACCAGATCATCGACACCCTCAAGAACTACGATATTTCCATCCAGAAGATCAGTGCTACCGTAGGGCCCACCGTTACCCTGTACGAGATCGTACCGGCGGCGGGCGTCCGCATCTCCCGGATCAAAAACCTGGAAGACGATATCGCGCTGAGCTTGTCCGCGCTCGGTATCCGTATCATCGCGCCCATTCCGGGCCGCGGTACGATCGGTATCGAGGTGCCGAATGTGAAGAAGACCATCGTTTCGCTGCGAAACATGCTGGCGTCGGATAAATTCCAGCACAGCCAGATGGACCTTCCCATCGCCATCGGCAAGAAGATCGACAACGAAAACTTCATCGCCGACCTCGCCAAGATGCCCCACCTGCTTATGGCGGGCGCTACGGGGCAGGGTAAATCCGTTGGTATTAATACCCTGCTTGTTTCGCTGTTGTATAAGAAACACCCGTCGCAGCTGAAGTTCGTACTGGTGGATCCGAAGAAAGTGGAATTGAGCCTGTACAAGCTGATCGAGAAGCACTTCCTGGCGAAGCTGCCGGGTGAGGAAGACGCGATCATCACCGACACCAAGAAAGTGGTGCATACGCTCAACGCGCTTTGTATCGAAATGGATTTGCGGTACGACCTGCTGAAGGAAGCCGGTACGCGCAACATCCGCGAGTATAACGCCAAGTTCACCCAGCGCCGCCTCAATCCGCAGAAGGGGCACCGTTACCTGCCGTTCATCGTGCTGGTGATCGACGAGTTCGCCGACCTGATCATGACGGCCGGCAAGGAAGTGGAGATGCCGATCGCCCGCCTGGCGCAGCTGGCGCGCGCCGTGGGCATCCACCTGATCATCGCCACGCAGCGCCCGTCGGTGAACATCATCACAGGTACGATCAAGGCGAACTTCCCGGCGCGTATCGCGTTCAAGGTATCTTCCAAAATCGACTCCCGCACCATCCTCGACACGGGCGGGGCGGAGCAACTGATCGGGCAGGGCGACATGCTGATTTCCTTCAACGGGGAAGTGGTGCGCCTGCAGTGCGCGTTCGTGGATACGCCGGAGGTGGAAAGCGTAGCCGAATTTATCGGCGAGCAGCGCGGTTATCCGGATGCGTTCCTGCTGCCGGAATATATCGACGAAAAAGACATGGAAGGCAAGGATTTCAGCCTGGCCGACCGGGATCCGCTGTTCGAGGAAGCTGCGCGCGTGATCGTGCAGAACCAGCAGGGATCCACTTCTTTGCTGCAGCGCCGGATGAAACTGGGCTACAACCGGGCCGGCAGGCTGATGGACCAGCTGGAAGCCGCGGGGATCGTGGGGCCCAACATGGGCAGCAAGGCCCGCGACGTGATGGTGAAATCGGAATCGGACCTGGAAGAAATCCTCAACAGTATGTTATAAACATTATTTGTAATAATTTTGCATTTCTTTAACAGGGAGATTTAAACGTCCCGGCATAACATTTGTCTATCTTACCAGAGATAAAACTTAAAATGAACAGAATGATCAAGAAAACGGTATTTACGGGCCTGATTCTTTGCGGATTGATGGGCGGCGCCATGGCACAGACCGGGAAAAACGATCCCAAGGCCAAGGCGGTGCTGGATAACGTGAGCAAAAAATTCAAGTCCCTCAAATCTGTTATCGCCAATTTCGTATTGAAAGTGGAAGGCGCCAACAACAGCGTGTCCGATTCCAGGAAAGGTTCGGTATACGTGAAGGGCACGAAATATAAAGTGGTGATGGGCGACCAGGAAATCATCAGCGACAATAAAACTTCCTGGACGTTTGCCAAAGACGTGAACGAAGTGACCATCAACAACGTGGACCAGAGCAGCCAGGGCATGACCCCGGCGAAGATTTTCACCAACTTCTACGACAAGGATTTCCTGTACAAGCTGAACGGCGAAACCACCGAGAAAGGGAAAGTATTGCAGAACATCGAACTGACGCCGACGGATAAATCGAAGCCCTTTTTCAAAGTGCTGATCGATGTGGACAAGAAAACTTCCACCCTGGCGCGGATGAAAGTGTTTGAGAAAAACGGTAACCGTTATACATATGAGATCAACAGTTTCCAGCCCAACGGCGCTGTGACTGACGATATGTTCACTTTCGACGCCAAAAAGCATCCTGGTGTGGAAGTGGTGGATCTCAGGTAATTACGGATCTGAAGATATTGGAAGGGCTCCCTGCGCAAGGGGGCCTTTTTTTATGTGCGGAAGGCCGACTATCCCGGCATTGTCATCTCTGGGCGGATATCATGGGGTACTTGTCTTTTTTTTATTACATTTGCCACGTTTATTTTAAAAATCAAGCAATATGGCATACGACGTAATCGTAATTGGTAGCGGTCCCGGTGGATACGTGGCAGCTATCCGGGCTTCACAACTGGGTTTAAAAACAGCGGTAGTAGAACGGGAGAATTTGGGCGGTATCTGTTTGAACTGGGGATGTATCCCAACCAAGGCATTGTTGAAATCTGCACAGGTAATGGAATATATCCAGCATTCCAAAGATTACGGCGTGACCGTAGGCGACGCGAAAGCTGATTTTCCGGCGGTGATCAAACGTTCCCGCGGGGCGGCCGACAAAATGAGCAAGGGCGTTCAGTTCCTCATGAAGAAGAACAAAATCGACGTGATCCTGGGCAATGGCAAACTGAAAGCGAAAGGACAGGTGGAAGTGACCGACAAAGACGGCAAAGCCACCGTTCATGAAGCCAAACATATCATCCTGGCTACCGGCGCGCGCTCCCGCGAGCTGCCGAACCTGAAGATCGACGGTAAATCCGTTATCGGCTACCGCGAAGCGATGAACCTGCCCACGCAGCCCAAAAGCATGATCGTTGTAGGTTCCGGCGCCATCGGCGTGGAGTTCGCTTACTTCTATGCCACCATGGGCACTAAAGTGACCATCGTTGAATTCATGCCGCGCATCGTGCCGGTGGAAGACGAGGATATCTCCAAAGAACTGGAAAAAATCTACAAGAAGAAAGGCATCGATGTGATGACCAATTCTTCGGTAGAAGCAGTGGAAGCGACCAAAACCGGCGTGAAAGCCAAAGTGAAAACCGCCTCCGGCGAAGTAACCCTGGAAGCTGACGTGGTACTGAGCGCTGTGGGCATCACCGCCAACATCGAGAACATCGGCCTCGAGACCCTGGGTGTTAAAACCGACAAGGGCAAGGTGCTGGTTGATAAATATTACGCTACCAACGTAGCAGGCGTATACGCCATCGGCGATATCGTGCCCGGCCAGGCGCTGGCGCACGTAGCTTCCCGCGAGGCGATCATCGCTGTGGAAGCTATCGCTTACAACGAGAAGAAATACAACCACAAACCCACGCCTGTTGATTACAACAACGTTCCGGGCTGTACTTACAGCACGCCTGAGATCGCTTCCGTGGGCTATACCGAAAAAGCGGCCAAAGAAGCAGGCTACGAAGTGAAAGTGGGCAAATTCCCCTATTCCGCTTCCGGCAAGGCTGTGGGCGCCGGCGCTACCGAAGGTTTCGTAAAAGTGATCTTCGACGCCAAATACGGCGAGTGGCTGGGTACCCACATGATCGGCGCGAACGTGACCGAAGCTATCGTGCAAACCGTTACCGCCCGCACCCTGGAAACAACTTACCAGGAAGTGCTCAACAGCATCCACCCGCACCCGACCATGGCCGAGGCGGTGAAAGATGCCATCGAAGCGGCTTACGGCGAGGCGATCCACCTGTAATGCAATTTTTTCGAATAGCGAAAAGGCCGTCCATCCCGGACGGCCTTTTTTCATGTTCCGGGCTTTCCTTAAATTGCCGCTTTGTTTCACCAAATCAAACTTATGCGGCAATCTATCAAACTATACCTGCTGCTGGGGGCATTTATCGCCATCCGCTTGTCCGCTTCCGCGACGGAAGGGATGTGGCTCCCCCACCTGCTGGGCTCGCTGAATGAAAAGGAAATGAAGGGAATGGGGCTGAAAATCAACGCGTCCGACATATATAATGTCAATAAAGGCAGTTTGAAAGATGCCATCGTCAGCTTCGGAGGGTTCTGCACCGGGGAGATCATCTCCTCCAAAGGCCTGCTCCTCACCAACCACCACTGCGGATACGACGCCATCCAAAAGCACTCGTCCCTCCAGCACAATTACCTCGATAACGGCTTCTGGGCCCGTACACAGCGCGAAGAGCTGCCCAATCCGGGCCTCACCGCTACTTTTATCGTCCGCATCGAAGACGTGACCAAACAAGCCCTTGCGGGCGTAGATCCCGGGCTGGGAGAGCGCGAGCGGCAGTCGGCCATCGATAAAAACCTCGCGGCCATCAAGTCGGGCGCCGGAAAGGAAGCCTGGCAGGACGTGCTCATCAAGCCATTCTTCGAATCCAACCAGTTTTTCCTGTTCGTGACCGAGACGTATAAAGACGTACGCCTGGAAGGTGCGCCGCCGTCTTCCATCGGCAAATTCGGCGCGGATACCGACAACTGGATGTGGCCCCGCCATACCGGAGACTTCTCCATGTTCCGTGTATATGCAGGGAAAGACAATAAACCGGCAGACTACAGCCCCGAAAACGTCCCCCTGCAGCCGAAACACTTCCTGCCTATATCGCTGGACGGTGTGGCGGAAAACGATTTTACCATGGTGTTCGGATTTCCCGGCCGCACCAACGAATACCTGCCTTCCCGCGCCATGCAATTGATCGTGGAAGGGCAGGACCCCGCCCGTGTAGGCATGCGCGACGCCGCGCTGAAAGTGATCGACGGGTATATGCGCAAAGACGGGCAGATCAAGATCCAGTATGCCGCCAAGCAGGCTTCCACTGCCAATGCCTGGAAAAAATGGATCGGAGAGATGCAAGGGGTCCGCGCGACCGGGGGCATCGACCGTAAACTGGCTTATGAAAAACGCTTTTCGGGGCTGGTACAGGCGAGCCCTGTATTCCGCGGTCAATACGGCGGGTTGCTCGATTCGCTGAACAATCTCTATAACGACCTCGCGCCCTATGCCGTGGCCCGCGACTATTATACCGAGCTCGTCCGCAACGTGGAAATGCTCACCATGGCCAACAACCTCGTGAACCTGCTGCAGGAAACCCGTGCCGCCGGCGAGGATCAATACCCGGCATTGCGGGAGAAGTTCCTGGCTTCGGCACAGACATCCTTCAAAAACTTCAACCTGGACGTTGACCGCGACGTGGCAACCGCCCTGTTCGATATTTACTTTAAGGAAGTGCCCTCCAACAAGATCGGCGGCGAAGGCTACCAGATCTGGATGGAGACGAATAAAGACGGGAAAACCACGGCCAACAAGCTCTACAGCCAATCCGCGCTGATTTCGTATGAAGCGCTGAAAGCATTCGTGGAGCGGCCGTATGCCACGGTGCTCACCGAAATCTGGAAAGACCCGGCCACGAGGTTCCTCATCGGCCTGCGCAATGGTTATGCGGAACTGGTGAGCAAGCCGCACGACGCTATCCAGTCCGGCATCAACCGGCTGCAACGCCGTTATATGCAGGCGCAAATGGATGTGCTGAAAGACCGCCGCTTCTATCCCGACGCCAACAGCACCCTGCGCCTCACTTACGGTAAGGTGGACGGCTATGCGCCCCGCGACGCGGTACAATACGATTTCATGACCACGCTCGACGGGGTGATGGAAAAATACAAGCCGGGAGACTACGAATTCGACGTACCCGAGAAACTCCGCCAGCTGCATGCCGCCAAAGATTACGGGCAATACGGGCAGAACGGCAAGATGCCGGTATGCTTCATCGCTTCCAATCACACAACGGGCGGTAACTCCGGCAGTCCGGCCCTGGATGCTTACGGCAACCTCATTGGCCTCAATTTCGACCGTACCTGGGAAGGCACGATGAGCGACATCAACTACGACGCATCCATCTGCCGCAACATCATGGTGGATATCCGCTACGTATTATTCGTAGTAGACAAATTTGCGGGTGCCACGCACCTGATCGAAGAGATGAAACTTGTACATCCGAAGAAAGCGAAAGTAGTGCCCATGCGCAAGAAGGCGGCATAGTGCCATATATCAGCATAAGGAAAGCCGGTCTGCACAGACCGGCTTTTTTTTGCGCCTGCGGAAAAACATACTTCATTTTCAGTACTTTTATCACACAGCACAAAACCGGATGACACAGCGCATACATGGACCAACTATTGCCTAACGACATCAACCAACTGTTTCGCCGGATCAGTGAAGGAGACGAGGAAGCGTTCGGTATATTATTCCGGCATTCCGTTTCAGCGCTCTACCCGTTCATACTCCGCATGGTAAAACAACAGGCCGCCGCCGAAGAAGTGGTACAGGCTTCGTTCCTGCGCGTCTGGCTCAGCCGCGACAAGTTGCCCGGCGTGGAGCAGCCGCGAGCCTGGCTCTATAAAGTGGTGGCGAACGAATGCTATACCTGGATGCGCAAAGAGGCCCGGGAAATGAAGCTGCGCGCGGGTGCGGGCATGGCAGAGGAGGCGGACGACAGCCTGTCGGCGGAGATCGCCATGCGGGAAACGCGGCGGCTGATTGCAGAGGCGGTGGGGCAGATGCCGGCGCAGCGGAAAAAAATTTTCACCATGAGCCGGCAACAGGGGATGAGCATCCCCGAGATCGCGGAGGCGCTAGGGCTGTCTCCCAATTCCGTGAAAAACACGCTGGTACTGGCTTTGAAGGATATCCGGCATTACCTGGCGCGCCATG
>NZ_CALNBI010000139.1 GCF_937874145.1 uncultured Chitinophaga sp.
GTCACTTCTTCCAGCTGCACGAGCCCTTCCCCGTCGGGCGGCAGCACCACGCCAAACGCTGCGGCTTGCGGAATCTCGTCATACAGGTATTGCAAAAGCCCCGAGATCTGGCTGTTTGCATCTACGTCGATGGTTACCGGCCGCGAAGGATCCGCTTTCCGGATTTCCCGCACCAGCTGCCGCAGCCATTGTGTATACGCCTTCTGCTGGTAGAGATAAGCGGGCTTTACGAAACGGTATTGCAGGAATTTGAACGACGTGTTGGCAATGCTCCAGGCTTTGATTTCGGGTTGATGTTGCAACCGCTTCACTTCCGCAACGATCTCCGCCGTTTTCTGCCGCAGCACCGCTTCGCCGGCTATTGCGTCAGACACGGGCGGGAGCCAGAACCCGTAATGCAACCCCAGCGAAGTTTCCCGCGCGGCGGCCAGCACGTTCCGGTCGTAGGCGCCGGGGCCGTAACGGCGCACGGTATTGACGCCCATCTCGCGCATCGCCTGGAAATCCGCCACCACTTCCGAGCGCGTGAGCGCATGCAGGTTGCGGAACCAGTTGCCACCTTTTTGATATTCCATGCCGCGCAGCGTGTCGGTCCACCGGGGGCGCGCCGCAGCTGCAGGCGGCGTGATATAGCGCAACTGCTTCATGGGAGGAACGCTCATTTTCTTATTCCCGCCGGTGGCTTTGAAAAAATTCCCCGGGTCGGTCAGCCGCCAGTCCAGCATGGACACGCTGGCGCCGGGAGGCACGTTCCGGTCGAAGGCGGAATGGAACACCACGAAGGCCTGCACTTCCCGGCATACGCCGGCAATGGAGCGCGCGGCGTCTTCCATCCATTCGCGTTGCCCCGCGGTGCGCAACGATCCGCCTTCCGCCACCATCACGGGAATGCCTGAACGGAAAATGGGTTTGCGGCGGAAGGGGGCGTATAATTCCGCGAACGAATATTCCTTGCCCTGTGCGGCCAGCGAATCATAATTCAGCATCGTGACGCCGAGCCAGTCCACGTACCGGCGGCCGGGAAAATAAGGCTCCACGGCTTCGGGTTTCCAGGGATTCCAGACCCACACGGCGTTGTAAGCACGTTCCGCCTGGAAGATGTCATGCACATGCCGCCAGGCGTTTTTCATTTCGCCGGGCGTATTGCCGCCGGCGGCAGACCAGGGATAACCCGGATTGTCGGCTTCATGCGCGAAGCGCAGGAACACCGGCCGGTTGAGCGCTTTCACCTGCCGGGCGAATTTTTGTATGTAGTTATCGAATACGCCCGCCGTAATCCGGGCCATGACTTTCCGTTCGCGGCTCAGTTCGGGATCGTGGGCGGAGAAAGCGAACCCTGATGCCCATGGCTCCCAGGTGATCATCGGCGAGGACCCATTTTTATAAATCGCCTCCGCCAGTTGCAGCGGCACTTCCGACCGGGGGCCATCGCCCCAGGGAATGTACAGGGAAACGATATCCGCATGCACGGCAAAGCGCCGCTGGAAATCTTCCCAGCCTGCCTTTTCCGTGATCCCGCCCGGCTCCGAAGGGTGGAACACGCCGGTATAGAAAACTGCCTCCCGCGGTTCTCCCATCCCCCCGGAAACATTGCCGCGGCGCATGCTGCTGAACAAGTATAGCGTGGAAATGGCCATCAGCAACATGATCGGGAAAGCGAACTGCCGCAGCCCCGCGTAAATGCCATGCCGGAAATTCCAGAAATATTGCTTCAGCATCCGGTAATACGAAAAACTGTTTCGCAGCACCCTGAAGCGCGCCCGTACTTCCTGCACGTCCTTCTGCCGGCTGATGGCGATATTGAAAACCATCACCGCGCAGTTGATCCCGGCGATGCCCGCCATGATCCAGGTGTAAGGGTTCCAATCGATATACAACCCGTAAATTATCGCCGCCAGCGAACACACCGCCACCACGATATTCGGCAGGTTGAGCAGCCAGTTGTCCTTTTCCTGGTCGTCTTTCGGTGTGGGAATGTAAGGCACTTTTTTCCGGATGACGGTATACACCAATCCCAGTATATGCACCCACCAGGTCCCGATCAGCAGAAAGCCCCCCAGCACGTGGTTCCCTCTTTCGCCCCGGCCCATCACCCATTGTTGCACGAAATGCCGGATGGCCAGGATGCTCACCAGGAAAGGAAGCCCCGCCAGTCCAAACAGGACCAGATCCATCTTGAACGGGATAATCCCCATCGACAACGATATCACCGGCACGATAAAATTCAACAGGAAAATCAAACCGGATAAGTAATGCAACGGCGCCGTCCCGTAATGGAAGCGCTGTGCCCAGCTGAAGTTCTTAAACAATTTCGGGTAGGTGACGAACAACAACTCCAGGCAGCCCCGCGACCACTTCAGTTGTTGCTTGTAATAGGCCGACAAAGTCGACGGCACCCTTCCTTCCGTCAGCACCGCAGGCAGGTACGCGGAGGTCCATCCTTTGGCGTGCAGCTGCATGGCGGTATGCATATCTTCCGCCAGCCCGGCCGCATGCCCGCCGATGGAATCCAGCGCACTGCGCCGGAAAGTGCAGTTGGCCCCGATGGCAGGCACGGTGCCGTAGCGGTTCATCGTCATCATCATCGGGCCGTAGAAATGGAACGTTTGCTGTGCTGCGCCTTTGGCGATGAGGCTGTCGCCCAGGTTGTAATAAGCCTGTACGATCTGTACGTAACCGATTTTCTCGTCGTTGAAGAACGGAACGATGGGGTCAAGCAGGTCCGGCGCAGGTACGTGATCCGGGTCGAGCACTACGCAAAGCTCCCCTGTAGCGTATTGCAGTGCGTTGTTGATATTGCCTGCCTTGGCGTTTGTGCGATGGTTGCGCGTTACATGCCGCACGCCCAGTTTGCGGCAAACGTCCTTCAGGTAAGGGTCATCGGCTTCATCGCAAAGCCAGGAAGTATGCGGATGGGTAACTGCCTGCATGGCTTCGAGGGTTTCCACGATCATGGCGTAAGGCTCCCCCGGGCAGAAGGTCGTCAGGATGTCAACGGTGAACTGTTTATTACCAGGTTTGGGAACGGGTACGGAAATGAAAAGATAATGGTACCATTCGTGCAGCACCCGCAGGCAGGAGAACACCGTTGCGCTCACCAGCATCCAGTACAAAACGGGATGCCCGATATGGACGGGGTTGAGCAGGCAAAACAGGAAAAAGCAAAGCCCCAGCGTACCGATGGCGATCATCAGGCGCAGCGAGAGCATATCGCTCCGGGTGGGTTGCGGGGCTTGTTTCAGATCTCGCATAGGTTATTCAACAACATAAAATGGCGTATTGGCGGTGGCGATGTTTCCATTCCGGGCGTTGATTTCCACAAAAATCCGGTAAGGCCCCCCCCGCCGCGGCACCGCGAAAGCCAGCTCCAGCCCGTCTTCCGCACGAACAACGGTATCCAGCAGCGGTTGCGGGTGATACTTCCGTCCGGGGTATTGGTACCAGTCTTCCCGCGTTACGCGCCACCGCAAGGTTTCGACAGGCGCGCGGTTACCGGAATCCAGGAGGAGCGAGGCCGTATGCCGCGCGCCGGAGTTGAGTAAAATATTATCACGGGCGCCTTTGCCGCCCAGGAGCATGTAATTCACTTTGGGCCAATTTTCCGTGTGCGCAGGCTTGCCCCATACTTCGCGGAGCGCCGCCACGGATTCGGTGGGCTGGCCGGATTCGGAGAAGAGGCTGAACCAGGTGCCGGTTGCTTCCTGGCGGTGGCCCCAATAAAATGCGAGGGCGCCGAGGCATCGGGGGTTGTGAACGGGAAGATCGGCGGCATACATCTTCCGCAACAGTTCCGCCTTCTTGCTGCTCGTATTTTCGACGGGCGCCTGCCAGGCCGTGATGTCGGACTCCCAGGGCCCTAATGTGCCCCATTCCGCCACGAGGAAAGGCCCGTCCCAAATGCGGGAGAACTGTTCCAGCCTTTGGCTCAGCTTGTTCAGCTGCCCGAATGTATTGAAGGAAATCAGATCCAGCCCCGGCACTTTCTGCCGCGTCATCCAGATCTGGACAATATTAAAATTGGGAATGGTGGTGGTGACGGGATGCTCCGGGTCGAGATCGTGTATCGCGGCCAGCAGGCGGTTGTAGGTAGAATAAAAACCCTTGTGCCCGGGCTTCCACGTCATCACCGGCTCGTTCCCCAGGCACCACATGAGCAGTGCCGGATGATGCCGGTACCGCAACACCGCACTGCGAACGCCCGCTAACAAAGAATCCGTTTTTGCTTTATCGCGGTAAAAGTATTGTTCATAAGGGCTCGAAGGAATGGGTAACCCCACGATCACCGCAATGCCGTTGCGCTGCGCATTGCCCACCGCCACCCATGGAGGGCGTTCTACCACTCCTCAGGGGGAGGATCTCTCTAGATGATGCTATGAAAGAGGATATCGATATCA
>NZ_CALNBI010000140.1 GCF_937874145.1 uncultured Chitinophaga sp.
CTGCGTGATCCGGGGCGATATCTCGAAAAACTCGAACAGGTCGCGGAGGTAAATGGCGCCCTGGGTAACACTGGTAAACCGCATCAGCACGCTTTCCAGCAATCCGCGCAACTGCCGGAACGACCCGCCGAGGAAAGCCAGGTCGCCGATCGTCAGCTCACCTTTAACGGTTTGCAGGATGATGATGACATATGCGGCATAATACCCCGCGCTTCCCAACAGCGAAAACACCACCGCCCAAATGTTGTAGCGGACAGACAGGGCCTTCTTGTCCCGGTAAAATTTATCTGCCAGCGACTTGAAACGTTCTACCAGGTATTGGCTGAGGTTGAAGATCTTGACTTCTTTCACGGACTCATCGCTCGCGCCGAGGAAGCGGATGTAATCCAGTTCGCGCCGGGCAGAAGTTTCGCCCCAGGCCAGCGCGTAGAAACGGTCGTTGAAGTGGGTTTCGGAGAAGAAGGAAGGAAGCACTGCCACCTGGAGCAGCAGGATCAGCCAGGGGCTGAACGTCAACAAACCCGCCGCCAGGAAGATCATCGTCACCACATCCTGCACCTGTGTGAGCACCTGGCTGAGGAGCTGTGTGCGGCCGGCGGTTTGCTGGCGCGCGCGTTCCAGCTTGTCGTAAAAAGCGGAATCCTCGAACTGGTCGAGGTCCAGCGTAGCGGCATGCTGCATGATGCGCACCGACGTATGGTTGGCGACTTGTTCGCCCAGGAGCCCGTCCACCAGCGAAATCGCTCTGCCCAAAGCCCCGGAAATCACGACCAGCGCAAATTCCGCGGCCACCAGTTCCCAGAGATAGGTATAACTCACTTCGCCAGACACCTGCGTCAGGCGGACCACCTCATCGATAATCAGTTTGCTGATATAAAGCAATCCCAACGGCGTGGCGGATTGCGCGGCTCTCAACAGGATGTTCCAGGTGGTCATCCATGGACTGGTCTGCCAAACCAGCCTGAAAAAAGCGGGCAGGTTTTTCAATGCCGCCATCCGCTGCCTGAAGCTCACATCGGGCTCCCCGGGTTTTCTGCTGGGTCTTCTCATGCGGCACTGAAGTTACGCAATTTGGGATTTCCATAAAAACGAACATCCGCAAACAGGATTGGGCGGTTCAGGCCATGACGGCATGCACGGGGAGCGATAGCAGCACGGAGGTCCCTTCGGCAGAGGATTCCACGTCCATCGTCCCGCGGAACGCTTCGGCCCGGGAGCGGAGCCCGAACATCCCGATGCCCGCGGCTTCGCCGGTGTCCGCAAATCCTTTCCCATCGTCTTCCACGGTCAGCGAAAATAGTTCTTCCCCGAAATTCAGCTGTACAAAAACGTGGGAGGCTTCGGCATGTTTGATAACGTTGGCGAGCAGTTCCTGCAAGGTCCGGTAGATCATCAATTCAAAATGTGCGTTGAAGCGGCGGGGCTCGCCGTAAGATTGATATTCGATCCCGAGCGCATGATGACGGCCAAGCTTTTCGCAATATGCATGCGCGGCCACGTCGATGCCTTCTTCGAAAAGCACGCGCGGCATGAGGTTGTGGGAGGTATCGCGAATTTCCGCAACTGCGTCGTTGAGGAGGCTCAGTGTATTGCGGTACGGGGTGGACTGGGAAAGCTCCCGGTACTGCGTTTCCAACGAAGCCAGGTACAATTTCACGCCAGAAAGGATAGAACCCGCGCCATCGTGCAGGTTCCGGGCGATGCGGGCGCGTTCCTTCTCCTCTCCTTCCATCGACGCCTGGGCCATCGCCAGTTCGGCTTCCTTGTGTACCAGCTGCAACTGCTGGCGCTGCAGCTGCTGTTGCTGCCGGAAGTGAAAGTATATACCGCCGGCAATTACGATCACCAGCAGCAAACCGCCGCCCAGCGCAATGAGCATGCCGCTTTTCTTCCGCAACTCCAGGTCTTTTTTCGTAATCGCGAGTTGCGATTCGGCCAGCGACTTGTCCTTCTCCAGCGTCCGGTACCTTGTTTCCAATTCATTCACTTTGGCGGCCACGTCCGTTTTCTGCAGGCTGTCGCGGTACAGCACATAATCATCAAATGCGGCCATGGCGGCGGATTTCTGTCCCAACTGGATATTTACTTTCGTCAGCAGCTGCGAATGCTGCATAAGTGTGGGCACATGCCCGATATCCTTCAGGGCCGGACCGGCTTTCAGCAAATGCTCCCGCGCCAGGGCCGCGTTGCCTGATTCATAATAAGCCAGCCCGAACGTTTCGTGCATGGAACTGATCAGCAGCGGCGGCAGCGTAAACCCGCGGGCGATGCGCTCAGCCTCGTGCAGGTACGTCAACGCGGAATCGGTGTGCAGTTTCTTCGTGGCATAGAGGTCCGCGATCCCGACGCGGGCGTAAAAGCGCCCCAGCTGGTATTGGGCGAGGTCGGCGATCCGGATGGCTTCACGGAAGGAGACCGCGGCATCGGAGGGCTGGTTGAGGCGGGTGTATTTGTCGCCCATGTTGATGAGCACTTTGATATGATTACCCGAATCGCGGCGCTGGACGTACAGCGCACCGGCTTTGCGCAGGTATTGCAGGCTTTTCTGCAATTGTTCCATCTGGCTGAAAATAATCGACAACCCGTTGTAGGCATGCGCCATACTGAGGGTATCCCCTGCCTGGCGGTAAGCTTCTATCCCATGGAAATACGCCTGTGCGGCGGTATCGAGCCGGCCCGCCTGCATGAGCGTGTTCCCGATGCCGGTCCAGGCCACGCCGGTGTAGCGGTATCCTTTTTCCTTTTGAAGGTATTGGAGCGAGCGGGCGTATACCGCCAGTCCGGAATCCAGCAATCCTTTGTGGGTCAGTATCTGGGCGCGGGCGCAGATCAGGGTGCCGGTGCGGCGGTTGTCGTGCAGGCGCTGGCTGATAATGAGCGCTTTGTTGATGAGCGCCATGGCGGAATCATCGTCGAGCTCGTGCAGATCGGTGGCGTAATCGAACAGGCGGTCGGCCAGCACGGTATCTTCTTTACCGTATTGCAGCAGGGGCTTATGTTTCCGGTGGACCTCCCCAATCGTTTGCGCATTGGCGGGGAAAACAAAGAGGCTCAGCGCCATGGAAACAGCGCAGGTAAATAGTTTCCGGATATGGAAAGATCGGTTATGCATGGTTCGTGAATGGCGGTATGAAATATGGATATGTCTTAAGCGGTTTGAGCGGTGATGATGGTGTCGGGAACAGGGAACCGGATATGAATGGAGGTGCCTTCGGCCGAGGAATCCACGTCCATCGAACCGCGGAACGCTTCCGCCCGGGTTTTGAGGCTGTACAGGCCGATACCGGCGCCCTCCTTCCCGGAAGCCATCCCTTTCCCGTCGTCTTCCACCGTCATGGCAAATTCCTCTTCCCCGAACTCCAGCTGCACGAGGGCCTGCGTAGCTTCGGCGTGTTTCATGACATTACCCAG
>NZ_CALNBI010000141.1 GCF_937874145.1 uncultured Chitinophaga sp.
ATCACCGGCCTGGGCGGCAATTCCCAGCTGGTGGAGTTTGGCCGGCAACCCGTGGAAGGCATCCGCATCATCGATGCGCAGCAGCTATAAAAAAGATTGTTGTTTACGAAAACGTGTATAAAAAAGGCCGGTCTCTTTCGCAGAGAACGGCCTTTTCTTATTTCTGAATAAAAATGAAATCGCGTTATACCGCAGGCTCCTGCTGGCTCAGGCAATGGAAACTGCCGAGGCCCCAGATGATGTCGGTAGAATCCACACCCACCACTTCGCGGTCGCGGAAGCAGTCTGCGATGATGCGCAATGCCTGTTCGTCTTTATCGCATTGGAAAGTAGGTACGATGACGTATTTGTTGCTGATGCAGAAGTTGGCGTAGGATGCCGGCAGGCGCTGGTCGTCGAATACTACGGCGCCGGGCATGGGCAACTCCACGATATTGAGCTGTTTGCCGTTGAGCAGGCGCATGCCTTTCAGCTGGCGCAGGTTCTGCTGCAGGATCTCGTAGTTCTCATCCGCCTTGTCGGTTTCGATGACGGTCAGCACCGTGTCTTCGTTCACGAAACGGATGGTATCGTCGATATGACCGTCGGTATCGTCGCCAATAATACCTTCATCCACCCACAACACCTGTTCCGCGCCATAAAACTCGTAGAGGTATTTTTCCACCTGTTCCTGGTTGAGGTGCGCGTTGCGGTTTTCGTTGAGGAGGCAGCAGCTGCTGGTGAGGATGGTGCCTTTCCCGTTGAATTCCACCGATCCGCCTTCCATGATGATACCCGGCTCGAAGAGCGGCAGGCCAAAGTGCCTGGCGATTTTGGTGGGGATGATATCGTCGAGGTCGAAGGGCGGGTACTTTCCGCCCCAGGCGTTGTAGTTCCAGTCTACCACCGCCTTCTTGTTGGCGGCGTCAGGGTTGATGAGGAAGGCCGGGCCATGGTCGCGGCACCAGGCGTCGTTGGTGGGATGCAGGAAGAACTCCACCTGCGACATGTTCACGCCGGCAGCCTGGAGGTGCCCGGTGGCGAAGGCTTTCATGGCTTCGTCAGCCACGTTGATGCGCACCAGTTCGCTATCGGCCAGGTATTTGACAAAACGGCTGTAATGGGGATAGATGGTATGGATCTTCCCGGGCCAGCTGGCTTCTTTGTGGGGCCAGCTTAACCATGTGGCGGTATGAGGATGGAACTCGGCCGGGAAGTAGTACCCAAGTTCCCGGGGTGTTGGATGTGTCATTGTTCGTCGTCGATGTAGCGTTTGGTGATCGGTTGGTAGGAGTCGATTCTGCGGTCGCGGAGGAAAGGCCAGTGCGTGCGGTAGCGGTCGGTTTTGGAAAGGTCCAGTTCCAGCACAACGTTTTCCTCATCGGTGTGCGAGCTCTGGTGGAGCACGGTGCCGAAGGGATTGGCTACGAAGGAGCCGCCCCAGAATTTCATGAGCCCGTCCTGCTCAAAGCCGGTCCGGTTCACGCTTACCACGTGTACGCCGTTGGCCACGGCATGGCTGCGCTGCATCGTCTGCCAGGCGTTGTATTGTTCCACATTTGTTTCGTCGTCCTGGTTCGTGGCCCAGCCGATGGCGGTGGGGTAAAACAGGATCTGGGCGCCCATGAGGGATGTGATGCGCGCGGCTTCGGGGTACCATTGGTCCCAGCAGATCAGCACGCCGATGGTGGCGAATTTGGTTTTGAAGACTTTATAGCCCAGGTCGCCCGGCGTGAAGTAGAACTTCTCGTAATACGCGGGATCGTCGGGGATATGCATCTTGCGGTATTTGCCGAGGTATTTGCCGTCGGCATCGATCACGGCGGTGGTGTTATGATACAGCCCTTCCGTTCTTTTCTCGAACAAAGAAGCGATGATCACCACGCCCAGTTCCTTGGCTACCGCGCCGAGCGACTCGGTGGAAGGGCCGGGGATGGGCTCCGCCAGTTTAAAGTTCTCGTAATCTTCCACATCGCAGAAATACAGCGAAGTGAATAATTCCTGGAGGCAGATGATCTGCGCCCCTTTGGCCGCGGTTTCCCGGACCTTTTCGATGGCTTTGGCCAGATTTTCCGCCTTGCTGGCAGAACAGCTCATCTGTACGTAACCGACTTTTACTTTAGACATGGGCGCAAAGTTATGAAAAAGGAATGTTCGTCCCATATTCCCGCAATTTCATCCCATTTCGGCGAAGGGGAGCCGCCGCTTTGTTAATATTGCATCAAAGAAATCCCGCATGAAGAAATTCCAAAAGGTCGAGATATGGGTGGCAACCGGGTTTTACCTGCTGACCTGGCTGATGCTGCTGTTCCCCGTCCTTTCCTACGACGTCCGCACGTACTCCTGGCAAGCACACCAGTTTGAAAGGGAAGGACTGTACTACGACCATTTCCTCCATACCGTATGGCCCGGGCTGCTGTTCGCCACTGCCGCCTTCGGAGGTTTCCTCATGCTGAATATCCGCGTCATGCCCGAGTTCATCGAGCACAAGCGTAACTGGCGGGGCGTGGTATTGGCCGCGGTAACGTGTGTATGCGCCTGGCTGATGATGATGGTAGCCGAGAGCTGGTGGTACGGCTTTTTAACCACTTTCCCTACCGTCTCCGCCTTTCACCTCTGGTGCGCTGGCCGCGCGGCGATCATATTGTTCGTGGCGCTGGTGGGGTTCGCGGCATATTACGGGCTGAAGGTGCTCCTGCTCACAGGCGCCCAGGAAGGCTGGATGGGCCGCATCAGGGGCGTGAAAGTACCGGCCGATATGATCGTAATGGTGATCGTATGGCTGTCGCTCACTTTCTTTTTCGTCCTCGACCGCCGGCCCGCCCGCACCAATTTCCTCTTCTGGGTAGGCGGCTGCTACGTGATCGCTTATTATTTCCTGAGCCGCCGCTTCTTCCAGCCCCTGCTGCGCAGGGAGCGCAGCTGGCAGCAGCTGTTCCCCAACGCGATCGTGGTGGTGCTCGTCACTTTCGTAGCCGCCAGCGTATTGTTCGACGCTACCACCAATATCCGCGGCATGGTCGGTTACTATTTTATGATACTGGGGGCCGAGCTGCTGATCATAGTACCCCTGGCCTGGGGGATCACGCGGCTGACATTGAAGCAAAAAAATGAGGTGTTGAGCCTGGAAAAAGCGTTGGGTCGCTCTTCCGCCAATCTGGACTTTCTCCGCTCCCAGATCAACCCTCATTTTCTCTTCAACGCCCTCAACACCCTATACGGCACAGCGCTCCAGGAGCGCGCCGCCCGCACCAGCGAAGGCATCCAGAAGCTGGGAGACATGATGCGCTTCATGCTCCACGAAAACACGGAAGAAAAAATCCACCTCAGCAAGGAAGTCGCCTATCTCCAGAATTACATCTCCCTCCAGCGCCTCCGCACACAGGAATCCCCGGACATCAAGATCGAAGTCAACATCCAGGAATCCGACT
>NZ_CALNBI010000142.1 GCF_937874145.1 uncultured Chitinophaga sp.
AACCCGAAACCCCGCGCGTCCGGTTCTCGATGATGAGCTCAGCGGTGTCGCAGACGTTGTAGATGCGGACGCTGTCGGCCCGGATCTGGTAGACATGCTGGGCCGCTGCCGTAGTGCAAATCCCGGCTATCGAAGCCATCGATATGAATAATTTTCTCATTGTATAAGGATGTAATCGTTTATTTTTCTTTGGCCAGCTGGGCTTCTATGGCATTCAACCGCGCTTCCAGCGCTTCGTTCTTCGCTTTCAGTTCGGTTTCCATGGCGTCTTTTTCGGTTTTCAGTTCCTGGAGTGCTTTAACCAGGAGCCCGGCCAGGTTCGCCTGGTCCACCCCGGTGCGGCCCGGCGTAGCGAACTCCTCGGGCACTTCGTCGGCGATGAAGCCGATACTAATGTGCCTCGTCGTATCCGCTTTAAACAGAAACGACCGGACCTGCGCGCTTTGCAAAACGGCCAAGGCATTGCCTTTGAAAGGATGGATATCTTTCTTTAGTTTTCGCAGGGATGACTGATAAAACGCGGTGGCGGTTACGTTGCCGTTGACATGCAGCAGCGAGGTTGGGGTGGATGTACCGATGCCGACATTCCCTTCCTTCGTGACACGCATCCGTTCAGCCTGATAGCCGGAACCTATTCCCGTAAACAAGATTATTTCCCCGGGAGATGATGTATGTGTCCCTCCATACAATCCGATCTGTCCACCGTGATTACCCCCAATCTGTCCGCCCAATAGCGAAATGGTACCGGCCGAATTGTTGCTGGCAAATATTGGCGCCATTACCTGTTGCGAAATTTTCACATTACCTGTTACTTGAAATTTTTCGTCAGGGGCAGAAGTACCGATACCAACATTGCCTTCCTTGGTGATACGCATCCGTTCAGGCTGTTGGGAAGCATCCATGACGTCACCAGAGTGGAAAGTAATCTGGCCGGGGTTAGTTGGATGTGCGCCTCCGAACAAAGTAATCTGCCCTCCCCTGCCGGAATTCGGGCCAGTTGCTCCGCCGATAAGCGTGAGCCCCTTTATGCTATTGTTACTCATGATGGTTTGCGTGAAAATCGTCCCTATTTCCCCAATTCCTGTGATATTGAAATTGGCAGTTTGCGCAGTGGTGCCATTACGGATCACCTTCAATGAATCTGCCGTCAACCGCGTGTTTACCCAACCTTCTGAAGCCACTTTGTGCCAGGGGCCCCAGTTTCCTCCCGAAATTCCCTGGCGGAAGAACAATTCATTCTCCGTATTGTAAGCCCCGAACAGCTGGAACTTATAGGTCGTAGCAAGACCAGCATTGCCACCCGATACCAGGTAGCCGGGTTGAACCGATGGCCTATTCTCCGCGACGCCAATATGAAAAATGCCCGAATTGGTAATTGTATTGAGGTTGCCGGTAAATGCGCCGATATTCGTTGGATTCGTTGTCAAGGGGATCCTGCCAACGCCCGCAATATCCGAAAGCACATCCGCGGCGTCCCGCCGGCTGATGATGCCGTTGTCGATCGCCAGGAACGTGGCGGCGGGGGCAACTCTTGCAACCAGGCTATCCATTTTTACACTTCCCCGGAAGATAGCGGCCTTATTCGCATACAACGTGAGCGCGCTGGCGGTATCGTTCCGAATGCTTCCGCCGGTGATGAAATTGAAGTACCCACCAGGCGTAATAGCCCTGATGTAATTCGCATTATTCCTGTTAAAGGAAATTTCCATCCCATCCGACGACAAGCCAATCGTTCCTACCGTTCCTGTTTTGCTAAATGTTCCATCGGCGTGGAATGTGGAATGCAATAAATTTTGCGTCCCATTGAAAACCCTTACGGCCAGGCCGGGCATGGCCTCCCCGTTAAGTTGAAGGTTCACGCCTCCGAGGCCGGTCGCCGGCTCCCATATTAAAGACGGGCTGAATGCATGTGAACCGTTCTTCGTGATTTTTGCGAAGCCGCCTATATTGAAATTAGCCGCCTGGGCAGGCCCGGTCCGGTTGAGGATATATTTGGCGGAATCTGTCCCGCCTACCCCGGCAAACTGCGCCAGGTCGATCGTGTCCTGCCCCGCGATGGCCAGCCGGGAGCCGCCCACCTGTACCAGGTCTATCTTCCGGAATTCGGTCCGGCCGTTACCCTTGTTGTACAAATACCCCGAAACGCCGCGCGTGCGGTTCTCGATAATGAGCTCGGCGGTGTCGCAGACGTTGTAGATTCGGACACTGTCTGCCCGGATCTGGTATATGTGCTGTGTATATGATTTCCCTGCGCAAAGCAGCAGGATCATCGTCAGTTGCAAAACAAATTTCATAGGTACAAACGCGTTTACTTTGGGTTCACTTCACAAGGGTTTTCAAGTAATTCAATTAGCATTAATTGCCGTCAAATATCTATCAATCATTCTGATTAATTTGGGTGCTTGTAACCGGCTGGCTCCGGCAAAGCGACTTCCCGCGATAGTCCTTCGTCGTGAATAGGATGTGCAGATCGTCGATGGTAGCGGCATTGTTGAGTTCTGCAGGCGTATTGTCGTACACTTCACAACCTAGTGAAGCCGGCCCGGGTTTAGTATTTCGCCCTCTAATCTCGATGGTATGCAATCCGGCAGTCAGCGGAACCGGCAGTATATGCCACATCAAAAATGAAACTTCCGGCGCGGCAGCGGCATTATTCATTGCGGCTACCAGGATTCCGTCGATATATAATTCAAAC
Organism: uncultured Chitinophaga sp.; assembly: GCF_937874145.1. Classification (GTDB taxonomy): domain Bacteria; phylum Bacteroidota; class Bacteroidia; order Chitinophagales; family Chitinophagaceae; genus Chitinophaga. The sequence goes on from NZ_CALNBI010000142.1 coordinate 2,696, forward strand.
AGATCGTCCGCCGCCAGTCCTATGTAATATGTTTTTGTAACGGGCGCAGCGAACTCGCCGCTGGCGGACATCCATACAAAATTTCCGACCAGGTTATTGCATGCCCATACGCCGCATCGGTTAAGGGCTCCGCTCCATACCGAAGCGGTTGCGCTGAAAACCTGCACCTTGAAGGCCGAGTCTGCGCCGTTCAGGGCAATAGTATCCGTGCCAATGACGGACTGTACCAACGCGGCAGAATCCGGCGCGCTATTGATAACGGTTTCGCTAATTGAGGTATCGGGTCTTATGATGGCCGTGCTCATAGCTGGCGGAACGGATTGCAGTGCCGGCGGGAGCGTGGCGCAATATTGCGCGGCAAGCGCGGCAGAAGGATTCCACAAAGGATTTGTGGTTCCGCCTACACGCTGACGGTTGAACGTGGCAAAATTCACGTCGAACCCCGCGTCGTAGAGCCAGCTGCCGCAGGCGCCGTAAGCTTCGTAGTCGGCCTGGCATCCGGAGTCTGAGATACCGGTACAGGGAATAACTTTGGGTACCGGCACCAATTCGCTCCACCAGGGCATGCGGTTCGTTTCAGCGGGCAACCTGTTTTCAATCAGGTACAGCCAGGTTTTCGCTTCGGTGGCGTTGATGCAGTAATCATCCAGCGGGATGGTAGTGCCGGCCTTTTGCATGAAATAACCCTCCGTCACTTTATTTCGTATGAAGCGGTGGCTTACTAGATGGTCCTGGGCATAGGTGGCGGATGGGAATGCGCCGCAAATCGTCAGTACCAGGAATATAATTCGTTTCATCTGCTAGTTGTTTTTGATTTTCCGTTCTTTTAATAATGCGCCCGGCGGTGTCGAAGAAGTTATTGCTTTGCCTTTATTTCGCGGATCATGGTTTCGAGGGTTTCTAGTTTATCTTCCAGGGCTTTGTTTTTCGCTTCCAGTTCCTGCACGGCTTTAACGAGCAACGCGACGGTATTGCCCTGGTCCACGCCGGTAGTGCCTGGAGCCGCCATTTCACCTGGCAGTTCATCGGCGATGAAGCCGATATGCTCGCGGGAGCGGTCGGCCTTGAAGCGGAAAGTGCGGACCTGGGCGTTGCGGAAAACGTCGAGGGCGGAATGGTCGAACGCCTGTATATCGGTTTTAAGCTCCCGGCGGGAAGTCTGGTAAAACGCCGTTGCGGTAACGTTTCCGGAAACGGTGAGGTTCCCGGCGGCGGAGAGGCGCATCTTTTCCTGTACGCCTTTCGCGTTCAATGGTGTAGTATTGAAGACGATGGCCGTTGGCTGGGAAGCGCTTGTCCAGGCGCCCTCCGTCACCGCGTCTATTTGCGCGCCGGCTTCGTAGGTGGTGCCCGTGGTGTTTGCACCGTACAAAACCGCGCCAAGCCGTTGGCCGGCGGCCGAGGGCATGCCGCTGTTGTATAACCGGAAGTAAGCGCCCGACGAAGTACTGAGCTCACCTGTGTTCTGAATGGCCATCCCGGCGGTATTCAATCCGCTCATATGTATGGGGAAGGAAGGCGCATCGGTACCGATACCAATTCTTCCGGTGTTGGTTATCCGTAATCTTTCCACTCCCATCGTGCCGAAATACAAATCGGTACCCTGTCCGATAGCCGTATGGCGATATGCGCCGATGTAGGCCCGCTGGGAAGAGTCGATATCAAAACCGATCCTCCCTATTTCACCAATCAAATCAGCCCCACCTATACTCAATTTGGCGGAAGGATATGGCGTACCGATACCCACTCTTCCTGTGTTGGTAATGCGCATTCTTTCGGGTTGCAAGGCATCGCCTACACCGGTATGGAAAGTCATAAACCCTCTGTTCAGCCCCCCTCCGTAAAGCAGTATCTGCCCCCCGTACTTCGCGCCGCCGCCATATATGGATAAACGGCTATCCGAATTACCGCTTGTCAACTTCTCCGTTAATACAATCCCACGGGACAAAATATTCCCGTTTACATCCAGCATTTGGGAGGGGCTTACGCCACCGATCCCCAGCTTGCCGGTTTCGTCGAGGCGCATGGCTTCTATCGGAGCAGCTGTGCTGGTGGTAAA
>NZ_CALNBI010000143.1 GCF_937874145.1 uncultured Chitinophaga sp.
ACGACGGGCGGTTCTCCATTCCGGCACCCAAAACCGGCAATTACCTCCTGAAACTGACAGTGCTGGGATATGCCACCGCCTGGGAACAAATCCTCGCCGGCCGCCTCAGCAACTTCCTCGACCTGGGGCATATCGAACTCGCCGAAACCACCGGGCAGCTGAAAGAAGTGACTGTCACCGGTAAACAGGCAGACGGATTGAACGCCAAAATGAACAAACAAATCTATTCGATGTCGGCCAACGTAGCCAGGGCCGGCGGTTCTGTGCTGGAGGCCATGGCCAACCTTCCCGGGGTAACGGTGACGCAGGAAGGAAAAGTGCAGCTCCGCGGGAATGATAAAGTGATGGTGCTAATCGACGGGCAACAAACGGCTTTGACAGGTTACGGCGGACAGGCAAGCTTGGGCAACATCAGCGCCTCCGCCATCGAGAAGATCGAGATCATCAACAACCCTTCCGCCCGGTACGATGCCAACGGGAATGCGGGGATCGTCAATATTATTTTCAAAAAGGAAAAGAAGGAAGGCTGGAACGGGAAGCTGGGGATCAATGCAGGTTTGGGCGCGTTTTGGGAAAAAGAGCCCAATTTCCCGGGGATCCGGCCGCAATACCGCGCCACACCGAAGATCAACCCTACCGTGTCGCTGAATTACCGGCAAAACCGGGTGAACCTCTTCTTCCAGGGAGATAACCTCTACACGCACACACTTAATAAGAACGAATTTACGGACAGGTTTTATGCGAACGGCGATACGATCCGCCAGCAGCTGAAACGCAACCGAAGGACGAACGTCACCACCGGAAAAGCGGGCGCAGACTGGTTTGTGGACGACCGCAATACGTTCACGGTGTCGGGGCTATACAGCCGCGAAAAAATCCTTGACGAAGGCGATCAGCCTTTCTTCGACAACCAGCTGAAAAGCCGGCACCGCCTCTGGCAGTTCCTGGAAGATGAGATCAAGACCACCGCCACCGCATCCCTCCAATGGCAGCGGCTGTTCCCCCAGGCGGGGCGCAAGCTGCAGGTGACCGCCAACTATACCTTCCACCGCGAAGACGAGCAATACTTCTTTACCAATATCAATCCCACCTTCACGGGAGTGGATTCGTTCAAGTTATTGTCTGACGAACATGTGGCCGATGTCAGCGTCGACTACGTGCATCCGCTGAAGTTCGGGCGCGCCGAGGGCGGCTTCAAGTTCCGGCGCAGATATATCCCCACCAACATGCGCTTCATCCCCGGCCTCAACTCCCCGCTAGACACTACCGCCGGCGGATGGGCGGATTATTCCGAGACCATCCCGGCCATTTACGGCAACTACATCCTGGAGCGCGAAAAATGGGAACTGGAAGCCGGCCTGCGGGTGGAAGCCGTGCAGATCGAGTACGACGTAAACCCCAGCCACCGCACTTACAAAAGCGATGGCTACAGCTACACACAGCCCTTTCCCACGGTGCGGATCGCTTATAAACCGGCTGCGGACGCGCGGTTTTCGTTCTTCTACAACCGCCGGGTAGACCGGCCCAACGAAGTCGACATCCGGATTTTCCCGAAATACGACGATGCAGAGATCATCAAGGTCGGCAATCCCGGTTTGCGGCCGCAGTTCACCGATAATTTCGAACTGGGCTATACGAAGAACTGGGCCGCCACATCGCTCTATGCCGCCGCTTTCCACAAATCCATCAACGCTACCATCACCCGCATCGCCAGTACCGTACCGGGCAGTACGCTGATCTACAATATTTTCCAGAACGCCGGCCGCAGCTTCAACACAGGGCTGGAAGCCAATGTTTCCCGCCAGTTCGGCAAGGCGCAAATGAGCTTGTATGCTACGGGGTACAAGAACGTTATCCGGCCGTTTTCGGTCGTGAACCAGTATCCCGAACCGCACACCTTCTCGGCGGAAAGGGAGGAACTGATTTCGGGGAACGTGAAGCTGAACGGCAATTTCAGGCTGGCGGGCAAAACCGATCTGCAGGTAACGGCCGTTTGGATGGCGCCCGACATCATCCCGCAGGGCCGGATCTACGGCCGGTTTTATGTAGATGCCGGTGTGAAGAAGACGTTCAGCGGCGGGAGAAGCGAGCTGACGCTCAACGCCACCGACTTGGCCGGAACGCTCCGTATCAAACGGAAAGTGGATGGGGACGGCTTCCATTACACCAGTACCGATTATTACGAAACGCAGGTGAACCGCGCCGGGTACGCCTGGAAATTCTAAAACATCATAGGCATGTACTTATCGCGACATAGAAACTATCGACTGATGACCGGGTTCGCGGTCATGTTCCTGGGCCTTTCCACGCTGCTGCGGCTCATTTTGCTGATTATTTCCCTGAAGAGCGCCGACCTGACGTTCCTGGCGTTCCTGCGCATTTTCGGGTTCGGGCTCTTGTTCGACATCGGGGTGGCCGCTTTCTTCCTGCTGCCGTACGCCGTTTACCTCATGCTGTTGCCCGCCCGCTGGAGCAACAGTTGGTTCAACCGCATCGTGACGCCGGTGTTTTTCTTCATCGGCACGCTGATCTTAATGTTTTCCTTCTTCGCCGAGTTCACGTTCTGGCTGGAGTTCGAAAGCCGGTTCAATTTTATAGCGGTGGATTACCTGGTATACACCTACGAAGTTGTCCGGAACATCAATGAATCCTATCCCCTGCCTATACTTATCGGGAGCATGCTGGCCGTGACGGGCATCATCACCTGGGCGTTCGCCTATGCGGGAATTTTCCGGTCGGCTTACCGGGGCACAACACCCTTCCTGCAGCGGGCAGGTGTTTTCGCCGGGTTATTGGCTGTGGCCGGGATGTATGGATTTTTCATCGGGAATAGCCTCTCCGAGCGCGGGCACAACCGCTATCAGGACGAGCTAGCGAAGGCAGGGATTTACTCCTTCTTTTCCGCGTTCAAAAATAACGAGCTGAATTACGACGACTTCTATAAACTCATCAAGGAAAAGGATGCCTTTTCCACCGTGCGCGCTTGCCTGCAGGAGCCGAACAGCCAGTATTTGCATAACGGCCCGTCGATCTGGCGGCACATCCGGCACGGAGGTACGGAATTGCATCCCAACGTTATTCTGGTAACGATAGAAAGCCTTAGCGCCGACTTCCTCGGGCGTTTCGGCAACAAACTGGGCCTCACGCCCGTGCTGGATTCCCTCGCCAGGGAAAACCTCGTGTTCGACCAGATGTACGCCACCGGTACGCGGACCGTCCGCGGTATGGAAGCGCTCTCCCTCGCCGTCCCCCCCACACCCGGCAGCAGCATAGTTCGCCGGCCGGGAAACGGGGACCTTTCGACCGTGGGAGCCATCTTCCGCACAAAAGGCTACTCCACGAGCTTCCTTTACGGAGGCGATGGCTTCTTCGATAATATGAACGCTTTTTTTGGCAGCAACGGCTACAACATCGTGGACAAGGGCAGAAACCTGCTCCTGGGTGACCGGTTTGACGCCAGCAGGACCCAAATCCCCGACAGCCTCATCCACTTCCGCAACGCCTGGGGCATTTGCGACGAAGATCTTTACGCCGCCGTTATCCGCGACGCCGGAAAGCAATTCCGCAGCGGCAAACCGTTCTTTGACTTCGTAATGACCACCTCCAACCACCGCCCATTCACCTATCCTGACGGGAAAGTCGGCTACCCCTCCGGTTCCGGTCGCGAAGGCGCCGTGCAGTATACCGATTATGCGATTGGGCAATTCCTGAAGGCCGCGCAAAAAGAGCCCTGGTTCGCCAATACCGTTATCATATTCGTAGCAGACCATTGCGCCAGCAGCGCCGGAAAGAACGAGATCGACGTCGCCAAATATCACATTCCCGCCATTATCTGCCACCTGCCGGATGCACGGCCCGATTCCATTCCGCAACGTTGCTCCCAGATCGACCTGTTTCCAACATTATTTGGTCTCCTTCGCTGGAGTTACGACAGCAACCTGTATGGCATGGACGTGCGGCGGCCGGGGTATCGCCCCCGCATTTTCCTCGGTACATATCAGAAGTTGGCATATATAGAAAATGACAGTATGGTTATTCTTTCTCCGCAAAGGCGCGTTGAGGTGATGATGTATTCAACCAAGAACAATAGCCAGTTACCGACACGGGCCGGGGCAAGAGTCGTTCGTAACGCTATAGCATACTACCAAACCGCATACAGGTTATTCAAAAATGGAGGATTAAGTGCGAAGCACCAATTGAAATGAAGCCGGGTCAATTCCAACACCTATAACGCACTGGTTTTTAATGCTGGCATGCGGTATAATAAACTTTCCTATCTCCAGCCTTTTGCGAGCTTCTCCCAGGGTTTTTCTATTGGCGATAGCGGTTTAATCCTGCGAAACGGTGTTTCGCTCAATGCGATCGACGTGTCGCCGGTGAAAGTGAATAACTATGAAGTAGGTGTAAATGGTCAGTATGGTAAGTTCAGGTATGAGGTTACCGGGTATTACAGCACCACAAAAGAAGGCACTTCATTTATGGAAATCACTCCGGGGAATTTCGGCCTGACACAACTCCCACAGCGGATTTATGGTGCTGAGGCCATCCTGGGATTCAAGACCGCCAAATGGCTTGATCTCGGTGGTAGCCTGGGTTATATGGATGGAAAAGAAGATACAGGAAACGATGGATCCTACGACGCTAAGGTAGACAACGCTACGATTTCCCCCTTGAAAATCGCAGAAAATGTCAACTTCACGATCACTCCACAATGGAACCTTTCGGTTCAGTTGGTCAACATCAGCGGCCGTGATGAGTTCCCGAAGGAGAAATGGAATTACGAGAAATACCCAGTTACCGGCTACACGCTTTTTGACCTGTACACCGCCTATAAATTCAAACACATTACCCTTACTTTTGCTGTGAACAATCTCTTCAATGCCGACTACTATCCGGTACACTCCGCAGTACGTGGAGCCACGAGCGAAGGCCGTTATTATATTAAAGTAAGCGGAACGAATGCGAACCTCGGTGCGATTATCAACTTCTGATTTTCTTGACGCAATAAAAAAAGGAACTCACTCAATGGAGCGGGTTCTTTTTTTGTTTAGGGTGTTTGGTATTTTTTGATGATGCAATCGAAGATGCATTCATTCCCGTAAAATATCAGATCAACAACTGTGATATCAAAGGGGGGGGCTTCAGCTCGGCAGCCTTCGCGAGCACTGCATAAGCAAGTATGTAAATGAGCAAAGCGTTCTGGTCAATAACCAGCGTATCAGCCAAGTGGCATGCAATCCGGTCGATCATCGGACTACGCGTGTGATCTATTTCATAGGTGACGAAGTTGAACGTCCAATTTACATCAAATGAAGCTCCAGTCCGAGGGGTGGCTACCAATTCAGCGGATTCCACGATTCGGAAGCCTACCTCCATTCATGGGTAAAACACCACGTCCCCCATTGTCCGCTAAGTACACCCATCACAAGGTGCAGGAAAAATGGTCTCACTCCGGGTTTGGGAAGGGGCCAGTTCCTCTTTTATCAGGTTCCTCCATGCCGCCCCAACCCAAACCCTGCGTTCGGGCAGCTCCCGGTCTTTGCGCGAAGCGCGCAAATCCCTCCGCTGCCCACTTTGTCCGCCACCTGCCGGCGGCGCGGGGGCGGCAGGTAGCTACGCGCGGCGAAGCGCCGCACTCCCGCTCCCTGGCCCCGCGCCGCATGGCGGTGGGTGGCGGGGTGTTTTGTTGGCGACAACCGGGTTTCTCCTTGATTTTCTCCGGGCCCCATGTAGTTGGGATGGTACCAGGTGTCGGCCTTCAATGCCTGTGCGCATCGTGGTTCGCCGGGGATGCGCGGAAGGTTGGCTCAGGTCTCCAGTGATTCCGACGTTCACACATGCAGACGCCTGGCGTTAGAACAAGCTGCCGCGAACAGGGGCGCCGGTTCCCTGATCGGATTTTGTGGTGTCTTGGCGCATCATTGCCGGCGTAGGTGGCGCGGCGCTTCCTTTCCGCCAAGTCCACAAGAACGCCACCTACGCCGGCAATGATGTGGTTTGCCTTTGTCGGGGGAAAAAGGATTTATTACCGTAGCTGGTAGATTGGCGCTTGAGATTTGGATGCGCGCACGTAAAATAGCCCGTCCGACTAAATTCAAAGAATACTATAGCATCTATGCCGGTGTAGGCGGCGGCGCCGTCCAGTTAAGGAGCTTCAAAAATGCACCACCTACACCGTTAAAAATGCTGGCGTATGTTCACGTTGATTTTGTGTTTTAACTGGCTTGCCGGATGGTAGCCATACATGGGTGTAGTAGGAAACAAACAGGAGGTATCAGTCCGCAGGAGCTTCACAGCCTGCAGCGTCCCCCAAAAACTACGCGTCCTTTTTCTTCCAGTTTTTCGGGAAAAATTTTTCCCGGGCTTCTTTAAGCGCCTTCTCCAACTTCTCCGGGTCATTCATGTACACAGGGCCCATTTTGTCGCGAAATTCGCGCACCTCTTTAACGGCGTCGTATTTTTTAGCTTTCTTCATTGTCTTTTGCGTTTAATATCTCCCGCGGTGTCCGGATTTCAATCAAGCGTAAGCCAAGGCGCATGTTAATCGAGTTATATAATCGTATGCGGTTAAGGTTTACTATGTGTTTAAAGTTCCAGCTGGCGAGTACATCCGCATTGTTTAATGTAGCCAGGGCAATATGCAGCGCATCGTTGTAACTCTTATTACTCAGCGCACCTTCCCTGATGTACGTCAGGGCCAGTTCTTTAGCCTTCTCGCATGTATCGAGATATTGCCGGTATTGTAAAGGTACTGCATTTAATATCAAATGTACCGCATCGGGTGCCCCAGTAAGTTCATCTGCTGCAAGATCAGAAATTATGATCTTTTTTGCGCCGGTTTTAAATTCTTCAAAGAGAGCCAGGCTCCATTCGCTGAACTCCTTGTCGCAGCATCCGCCTATTACGGATGTATCTGCATACACGTTTACCATAAGTGATTGTTTTGGTTGGTTTTGAAATAGATTGTTTTCAGGCTCTTGGTTTGGGGAAATTGTTTTTCTGGGTGTTTTTGTTAACCATCATGCGCTTAGTGATGATCCTTTCTTCCTCCACCCACACTTTGTCGGTTTTGTGAATGATAATTTTATCCTCCCATACTTCAAGGCGGACAATTGCGCCCATCGTGAATCCGGCATCTTTCAGCCATTTGCCGGCGAGCATTAAAGAAGTCGTGTCGTTAGAACCCGGCTTACGTGAGACGGTAAGGTGCCGGGTCGGAAATAATCTGTCATGTTTACTTTCACTTTTCATAACTAGAACATTTAGGTATATAAATATACCGATAAATGTGTGCATTGCCAACACTTATATGCTGAATTATGGGCAGTTAGGTATATTTTAACGTATTAAAAATGTACTTATAGGTATATTTTTATATCTTAACGGTATATATGCGCCTGTCGTTTAGGAAATTCACTTATTTTAAAATCTTAAACTATAAACTATGTCATTTGGACAACGCTTAGCCATTGTGCGTAAAAAGAGAAACTTGACCCAAAAAGACGTCGGAAAACTGGTTGGTATGGTACCGGATTTGG
>NZ_CALNBI010000144.1 GCF_937874145.1 uncultured Chitinophaga sp.
CCGGGCCATTGCCGGACAGATCCAGTGCATAACCGCCCGTCGTTTCGCCGATGGCGAAATAAACGGTCCCCCCGTCCGGGATATTCCGCTGGAAAAAGCTGTGCACGCTGCTGGGACTGAAAAACAGCACCCCGTCAAAACGTTCCTCCAGTTCCGCGGGCGTTTCCACGGTCTGGTATACAACAAGTTCCTCTACTTCGATGTTGTGCGCCAGCAGGTGCTCCGGCAGTTCGTTCCGGCGGATATTCCCGCAAAGGAACACCACTTTCCGGATATTCCCTTCGGCCACGATCTGCTTCGCCAGCTCCAGCGAACTGGAGGCGGTGCCGAGGATCACCGCGCCGGGGATCTCCGCGTGGATCACTTCCAGGGTAGCCCCGCCAAGGCAATAGATCTTTTGTTCCGCACCGTTATCCCAGATCCCGGCTACGGATTTCACCGTATTGGGACTGGTAAACACGAGCACATGCCCGCCCAGGGCGATTTCCGCCAGCCGCGCGGAAAGTTCCGGGGCGCGGACGGGCAGGATGTCGATGAAAGGCTGGTCTACCAATGCGATGCCGCGGGCGGCGGCGTCCTGGCGCAGCGATTCCTGGAGCGACTTCGTGCTTAATATGCGGTATTTAGCGCTGCTGGGCATTTCTGATTTCCTGTATTACTGCGTCTCCGCCCTGGGAAAGGATTTCAAGCGCCGCGTCGTGCCCGGTGCCGGCGGCTGCCGAAACGGCAACGCGGCGGGTGGCGAGGAACGAGCGGGTGCCGTCGAGGCTGCAAAGGCTGCCTTCGAAGAACATTTCGCCGTCGCTGATGTAAGCGTAGGCGCTGATCGGCGTGGTGCAGCCGCCGAGGAGCGTGCGCAAAAAGCCGCGCTCTTCGGTGGTGCAGATGGCGGTGTCGGTATGGTTCAGCGGAGCGAGGGCTTCGCGTACTGCCGTATTATCTTCCCGGCAGGCAGCCACGATGGCGCCTTGCGCGGGGGCGGGGATCATCCAGTCGAGTTCCACGGAGGTTTCCGGGCGAACGTTGATGCGTTCGAGCCCTGCGGCGGCGAAGATGGCGGCGTCCCAATTTTCGGAAGCCAGCTTCTCCAGGCGTTTGATGACGTTGCCGCGGAGGTTGTGGAGCTGATGGTTAGGGAAACGGCGGAGCCACTGCGCCTTGCGGCGGATGCTGCTGGTGCCGATATTGGCCACGGATGCAAGATCGTCGAGGAAAGCAGTGCTGCCTTTGTGTACGAGCAGGTCTTTCACCGGCCCGCGTTCCAGGATGGCGGCGTTGACGAGGCCCTGCGGGAGCTGGGTGGGCACGTCTTTAAAAGAGTGCACCGCTACGTCGATCTTGCCGGCGAGCAGCGCAATATCGAGGGTTTTGGTGAAAATACCCTGGACGCCGATCTCGTAAAGGGGCGTCACCAGGTCGATGTCGCCTTCGCTTTTAATGGGAACGAGCTCCACGGCGTGGCCGTTTTGCGTCAATAAATCTTTCACCAGGTTAGCCTGCCACATGGCGAGCCGGCTATCCCGTGTGCCTATTCGGATCATCTTGTCCATTGTTTTTAGTCCTGATTTGCGCCGGTCTCGAATATTTCACTGATCATGGCGATGTATTGGTCGCCCTTTTCAGTTTCCTTGCGCACTTTGCCGGCCATGAGGTTAATCATTTTCTGGATGATGCGGGAAGAAACTTCCTCGATGTCTTCCAGGTTATAATGAGCGCCGTTTTTCTGCTCTTTGATTTCGCGGGCATGGATCTCGGTGAGTTTCTCCTTGACCGCTTTGAGCACTACGGCATGTTTGCGCATTTTATACCAGTAGAGGAACTCTTCCATGTGTTCCTCGATGATGGAGATGGCTTTGGGAACTTCGTTGAGCCTGCGGGCGAGGGTTTCGTCCTGGATCTTGCTGAGATCGTCGACGTTCACCACTTCCACATGGGAAAGCTCGCGCACGTCGGCCGCTACGTTGAAGGGAATGGAAAGGTCTATGATCAGCTTGCTGCCGGTGCCTTCCATATGTTTACGGAGGATGGTGGGCTGGGGGGCGTTGGTGGCCACCAGGATCACGTCTGCCGCGCGCAGGGATTCGCCGAGCTGCTCGAAGGGCGCATATTGTAACCCGTGCTTGCCTGCGAAATCTTCCGCCACGGCCGTGGTGCGGTTGATGAGCGTGATATTGCGCACGCCCAGGTATTCCATCATGTTCTTGCAGGTGTTGCGGCCGATCTTGCCCACACCGAGCAGTACGATGTTTTTCTGTTGGATGTCGGCCACCTTGCTTTCCAGCAGCCTGACTGCGGCGAATGCCACCGATACGGTGCCGGAACTGAGGCCGGTTTCGTTTTTGATGAGCTTGGAAACCTGCAGCACGCTGTTCACCAGTCTTTCCAGGAAAGTACCCACACACCCGTTTGCTTTCGCGAACTTGGCGGCGCCTTTTATCTGGCCGATGATTTCATAGTCGCCGAGGATCTGGCTGTCGAGCCCCGTGCCTACCTGGTACAGGTGGCGGACGGCGCCCTCACCGGATTTCACATACGCCAGGCTGTTGAACACCTGCAAATTACCGTTGGCGGCGCCGCAGAGGAGCCGCATCAGATCGGCCGGATCGGGGGCGAAACCATAAATTTCGGTGCGGTTGCAAGTGGAGAGCACGAACAAATCGTGCATGCCGGCAGCTTGCGCTGCCTGTAAAAGTTGCTGGTATTGGTCCTGGTTTATGGCAAATAGTCCCCGGATCGCAGCGTCAGTTTTCTTATAGTTGATCCCAACGATATGAAAATTCGATATGTCTTTAGGCTGTTTGACCTGCATGATTTTCTTAAAAGCTTCCGGGTGCAAAAATACTGTCATACCCTTCAAAACCACGTCAGAGGCTGTCACCGGTATGTCATTTCTCCCTATGGTGAAAGGCACTCCCAAAAAATGATTTTCATCAGTCGGCTGAAGCCTGTGCTGCCACGGCGTTGTAACATTCGCATGACGTAGAGCCATGATGGATGTCATGATAAAGTCCCTTTCATGGCGCTTTCCAGCTGCGTGAATCTAACAATTTAATGACAGACGATGCGGAAGTTACCTGTAAAAGCGCGTAATTTTGCAGGAATTTTGACAAAGCTTATGGTCGCAACATCTGATACAGCCATCGTGCTCATGAATCTCGGATCGCCGGATTCCACCGCCGTTCCGGACGTGAAGAAATATCTCCTCGAATTCCTGATGGACAAACGCGTGATCGATTACCCCTGGCTTATGCGCAAGTTGCTGGTGGGAGGCGTCATCGTTCCGAAACGGGCGGAGAAAAGTGCGGAGGCTTATAAAAGTATCTGGTGGGAGGAGGGCTCCCCGCTCATCGTGCTCACCAAACAATTGCAAAAAGCCCTGCAGCACGATATGGAAATGCCCGTGGAGATCATGATGCGATATGGCAACCCTTCCCCCGAATTCACTTTCGATAAACTGGTGAAAGAACATCCCGGGTTGAAAAACGTGGTGCTCGTTCCCCTGTACCCGCATTACGCAATGAGCAGCTTCGAAACCGCGGCGGAATATGCGAAGGAAATCTACCGCAAAAAACGCTATCCCTTCGAACTGAAGGTGATAGAACCGTTCTACCGGCACCCGGATTACATCCACGCGCTCGCCGAAAGCATGCGGCCTTACGTGGAACAGGAATTCGATCATCTCCTCTTCAGCTACCACGGTGTACCGGTGAGGCATATACGCAAAGGCGATGTAACTGGCAGCCATTGCCTGAAAGTGAACGACTGCTGCCACGTGGATTCCAAAGCCCACAAGCAGTGTTACCGGCACCAGGTGACGGTAACCGCCGAGCTGGTGGCGAAAGAACTGGGGATTCCCAGGGAAAAATGGAGCCTGTGCTTCCAGAGCCGGCTGGGGCGGGAAGAATGGATCCGGCCATATACCGACGAGCGCCTGCGCGCGCTCCCCGGCGAAGGCGTGAAGAAGCTGCTGGTGGTGTGCCCGGCATTTGTGTCGGACTGCCTCGAAACCCTGGAAGAGATCGCGGTGGAAGGGAAACATACCTTCATCGAAAGCGGCGGCGATTCGTTTACGATGATCCCCTGCGTGAACACGCATCCGGAATGGGTGAAAACCCTCGGCATCCTGTGCCGCGAAAAAATGGATACGGTCATGGTATAAAAACCAGGATGTAATATATGTGCGAAGCCGGCGTATATGCGCCGGCTTTTTTATGTCCGCATCCATGCAAAACGGAGATATTTATTTCGGCCGGACCAGAATTTTTCACTAAATTCCATCAGCTAAATTCCAACACCGATGATCTTGGCCGTTCTCAAGGAAAAAACAGGAGAAAACAGGGTGTCGCTCGTTCCGGAAGTCGTGAAGCAACTCGTTCAGCAACAGGTGGAAGTATGGGTGGAGGAAGGCGCGGGCGCGGCGGCATTTTATCCGGACGCATTATACCGGGAAGCCGGCGCGGCCCTCAAAACCCGGGGAGAAATCCTCAAGGGCGCCGATGCGCTGCTGTCGATACGCCCTCCCGAAGCGGCGGATTACGAACAGGTGGCGCCCGGAAAGATTTGGGCCGGCGTATACCAGCCCCTGTTTAACCCCGGCCTCATGCAACAGCTCGCCGCCCGGCAGTTCACCGTTTTCAGTCTCGATTCCATCCCCCGCACCACCCGCGCCCAGAGCATGGACGTACTTAGTTCCCAGGCGAATATCGCGGGATACAAGGCGGTATTGCTCGCCGCGTATACATATGGCCGCTATTTTCCCATGTTCATGACCGCCGCCGGCAGCATTCCGCCGGCGAAAGTGCTCATCCTCGGGGCTGGTGTGGCAGGCCTGCAGGCCATCGCCACCGCACGCAGGCTGGGAGCCGTAGTGGAAGTGTTCGACACAAGGCCGGCCGTCAAAGAAGAAGTGATGAGCCTCGGCGCGAAGTTCGTGGAAGTGGAAGGCGCGGCCGACGCTTCCAAAGCCGGCGGATACGCC
>NZ_CALNBI010000145.1 GCF_937874145.1 uncultured Chitinophaga sp.
GAGCTGTGTGCGGGTGACCATGCGCCAGATGCCGTCGGCCTGCTGGAAGGCCATGAAGAGGGCTTCGGCGTCGGTGCTGTCGAGGTCGGTGGTGTTGTAAGTGAATTGCAGGGTGAGGGGTTTGGGGAATTTGCCTTCGGGTTTGAGGCGATAGGCGATCCCGGGGCTGCCGGGCAGGGTGTTGGTGACGGGCTCTACGGAAAAGGTGGTATTGGCCGCCACGGCGCCCGCGGGCACGGTGATGCGCAGTTTGCCGTCGGCCGATGCGATTTCGCCGCCCTGGGGGCCTATTTCTTTGGTAACGGCTGTTCCGAGCGGGGTACCGATGGGGCGGACGGCGCCTTTGGGGCCCTGGGGCTCCTGGGGGTTTTGCGGGGTCTGGGGCACAGGGGTGTCTTCATGCCGCTTGTGGTGGTTGCAGGCAGACAGCAGGGCTGCCGCCAGCAAGAATACGCTGATTCGTTTCATTTTTGGGGTTATAAAATGGTTATGATGATGGTGATTTCTCCGCAAAATTATTCACCGTCAAACCCCGGGTCAATAGGCAGTATTACTAGTTCTTCGAAAAAAATCGTTAAAACAATGTTAAATCACTATCATCCCGTTGATTGAAATCATTGCGGATTTATAAATCTGACCGTAATTTTGGCGGATGAATACCACCATTACACCCAAAAAGGGTACGAACTGGCTGCATGAAATGGATTTTATCGGGATGCATCTTGTGCCGTTCCTGGCCTTTTTCACACATGTAACTGCTTTCGACTGGATTTTGTGCGCTGTGTTGTACTTCGTGCGCATGTTTTTTGTAACCGGCGGTTATCACCGATATTTCTCACACCGATCGTATAAAACTTCCCGTTTCTTCCAGTTCTTACTTGCCTGCGGCGCGCAGAGCAGTTTCCAGAAAGGCGTGTTGTGGTGGGCCGCCAATCACCGCGTGCACCACAAACATTCCGATACCCCGGAAGATCCGCATTCCGCCAAGATCTACGGCTTCTGGCATGCCCATATCGGCTGGATCATGGACAAGGAACACAAAGAAACCCGTTTTGATCTCATCAAAGACATGAAACATAAAGAGCTGTTCTGGCTGAATAAATACCACTTCGTTCCGCCCGTGATCCTCGCGGTGGTGGTGTATTTCATCGGCAACAAAGTGAACGGCGCGGGTTGGTTCGACTGGTCGGCGGGGCTTTCCACGCTGTTCATCGGGTTCTTCCTCAGCACGATCCTGTTGTTCCACGGCACCTTCACCATCAACTCGCTCATGCACAAATGGGGCAAGGCGCGTTATAAGACCGGCGACGAATCCAAGAACAGCCTGATCCTCGCGCTGGTTACCCTCGGCGAAGGCTGGCACAACAATCACCACTACTACCAGCGCGCTACGCGCCAGGGCTTCTACTGGTGGGAAATCGACATCACGTTTTATATTATCAAAATGCTGGGCTGGGTCGGGCTCGTGTGGGATATTCACGGCGTTCCGGAGAAAATACGGGAGAATAATAAAGTAGCAGCTTAAGTAATCGATATATTAGTGATCCCCCGGTGTTGTGCCGGGGGATTTTTTATGCCTGTTATTTTCCCTGCTGTTTGATTAAATTAGCCATATGCAACGTTTCCTGATCCTGCTGCTGCTCCTGTCTGCGACCGCAACGGCGCAGCAAACCCAAAAGCCACCGCTCCACGGCCGCCACTGGATGGCCATTACCGGCAAGCCCCTCGCCGCCACTGCCGGCGCCGCGACCTTTCAAAAGGGCGGCAACGCGGTGGATGCCGCCTGCGCCATGCTCGCCGCTACATGCACCATGTGGGACGTGCTCAGCTGGGGCGGGGAAACGCAGGCGCTCATCTATCACCCGAAAACAGGTAAAGTAATCGCCATCAATGCGCTGGGCGTTGCGCCCACCGGCGCCACCGCGGCGTTTTATAAAAGCAAAGGCTACGCCTTCCCACCCGAATACGGACCTCTTTCCGCTGTCACTCCCGGCACGCCCGGCGGCATCTGTTACATGCTGGCGGAATATGGCACCAGGAGCCTCGCCGAGGTACTGCAGCCCGCCATGGAAATGGCCGCCGGCTACCCGATCGACGCGCAGACGGCCAACAGCATCGAACGCGGCAAATCATGGATCAGGCAATGGCCGTACAGCAAGGCGGTATTCCTCACGCATCCCGGGCAATCGCGCGAAGCGCCGGAAGCAGGTGAGATCTTCGTGCAGCGCGACCTTCTCGCCACCCTGCAAAAGATGGTGGATGCGGAAGCGGCGGCCCTCCGTGCCGGCAAGTCGCGCAAAGCAGCGATCATGGCTGCCTACGACCGGTTCTACAAAGGCGATATCGCACAGGAATTTGTGCGGGGCGCCCGGGAGCAGGGAGGCCTCATCACCATGCAGGACCTCGCCAACTGGCGCGTTATCGAAGAAGAGCCCCTGCATGTGGATTACAAAGGCATCGGCGTTTACAAGCTCCGTGAATGGACGCAGGGCCCCGTGCTGCTGCAGGCGCTCAACATCCTCGAAAACTTCGACCTGAAAGCGATGGGATACAATTCCCCGCAATACATCCATACGGTGTACCAGGCCATGAACCTCAGCTTCGCCGACCGCGACTTCTACTACGGCGATCCGTACGGCGCACTGAAGCCCCCTATCGCAGGGCTCCTCAGCACAGCCTACGCCCGCCAGCGCGCCGCAGCCATCGACCCCAAACGCAACGCGCCCGACGTGCAGCCCGGCGACCCCTACCCTTTCCAGAACGGCCGCAACCCCTGGAAACGTTTCCTCGACGTAAGGCGCTCCCTCACCGATACCACGCAGCAACAGCAACCCGGCCACTTCGTTCCCAAACATGACGCCGTGGCGTACCGGCAGGCCGACAGCTCCTACCACGACCGCCTCTGGCGCGGCACCACCAGCGTGGAAGCCGCCGACGCGGAAGGATGGGTTGTCAGTATCACGCCCAGCGGCGGATGGCTGCCCGCCTGCATCGCAGGGCGCACGGGCGTAGGTATGAGCCAGCGGGCGCAGAGCTTCGTACTGGATTCGGTGATGAACCCATTCAACGTGATCGCTCCGGGCAAGCGGCCCCGCGTTACGCTGACGCCTTCCATGGCGCTGAAAAACGGCAGGCCGTTCCTTTCCTTCGCCGTACAGGGTGGCGACACGCAGGACCAGAACCTGTTGCAATTTTTCCTCAACGTCGTGGAATTCGGGATGACGGTGCAGCAAGCCACGGAAGCCGCCAATATCAACAGCAACCAGCTCTGGCTGTCGCTCGGCGGAACGGCGGTGAAGGACAGGGTCCCTAAATCCGGGAGCATTTTGGTAGCCAACACCACGCCAGACAGCACGCGCCGCGCCCTAGAAGCCATGGGCTATACGCTGAGCTACGCGGCCCGCACCAGCGGCCCCATCAACGCCATCTTCTTCGACACCCTGCACAAATCCCTCTGGGGTGGCAGCAGCAATCATGGCGAGGATTACGGGATCGGGTGGTAACATCGTGGAAAACAACGCACAATGAAAGGACCGCGGAATGCCGGTATACTTTTTGGTCGTACATTTACCAAAATCATGCGGCATGTTAACGATTGGCACCCCGGCACCGGATTTTAACCTTTTCTCTACGCCCGATCAGCGGTATTCGCTGCAGGACTTCCAGGGCAAAAATCTCATCCTGGCGTTTTACCCGGCAGACTGGAGCCCGGTTTGCGGCGACCAGATGTCGCTGTACAACGAGATGTTGCAGTTGTTCCGCAAGCAGAACGCTTCCATACTTGGTGTATCGGTCGACAGCAAGTGGTGCCACATGGCCTATACGCAGTCGCGCAACCTGCACTTCCCGCTGCTGGCGGACTTCGAGCCGAAGGGCGCCATGGCGAAAGCATATGAGGCTTACGATGAAAAGGAAGGCCAATGCCACCGCGCGTTGTATGTGATCGATGGCAACGGTATCATCCGCTGGAACTTTTTATCGCCTCCCGCTGTTAATCCTGGTGCAGACGGTATCCTCGACGCACTGGAAAAAATTCAGGCAAAAAAATAAATCGATCTATGGCAAAACTCACACCGCCGCCCGGCCCGCAGGATCATGTGCGGGGAAAGGAAGGAGCGCCCGTTACGCTGGTGGAATACGGCGATTTTCAGTGCTCCCATTGCGGGCACGCGTTCCCGGCAGTTGAAGACATCATCCGGAAAATGGGCAACGGCCTGCAGTTCGTGTACCGCCATTTCCCCTTGTCGGAATCCCATCCCCTGGCCAAATCAGCAGCCATCGCGGCGGAGGCCGCAGGCAGGCAGGGAAAGTTCTGGGAAATGCACCATCTCATCTTCCAAAACCAGGATAATTTATCTGTTGAAACCTTGTTCGCCATCGCGCAAAAAACCGGTATCGATCTCGAACAATTCAGAAACGATATTCAGGACCCCGCGCTGGAAGAAAAAGTAGATGCGGATTTCGAGAGCGGCGTGAGAAGCGGCGTGAACGGAACGCCTTCGTTTTTCATCAACGGGCAAAAATACAACGGCAGCTATGACGAAGAATCGCTCATGGCTTCCCTCACTTTTTAAATCCCTGTTATGAGCGCATTCAACGACCTGATAAACTCCGAACAACCCGTGCTGGTGGATTTTTACGCCGACTGGTGCCAGCCCTGCCATGCCATGACGCCCGTTGTCAAAGAAGTGGCGCAGGCGGTGGAAGGGAAAGCCAGGGTAGTGAAAGTAAATATCGACAAGAACCAGCAGGCCGCGCAACATTTCAATGTCAGCGCAGTACCTACGTTCATCATTTTCCGCAAGGGCCAGGTAGTTTGGCGCCATGCGGGCATGATCGACAAGGGGAGCCTGCTGCGCCAGTTGCAGGCTGCCGCATCCGTATAGGAAAGGTGCCGGCATTTTATTATCTTGACGGAAATAAGATTCCACATGAAACTAGCCGCCGCCCTTTTCTTACTGGCCGCCCTGCAGGCCAATGCCCAATCCGATTCAACGCACCTGCTCGTTGCAGACGGCGCCAAACCCGTCCTCGTTTCCAAACAATTCAAATTCACGGAAGGCCCCGCACCCGACCGGAAAGGCAATATCTACTTCACCGATCAGCCCAACAATACCATCTGGAAATACGATACGAAAGGAAAGCTTAGTCTTTTCACCGACCAGAGCGGCCGGGCGAATGGTTTGTATGTAGACAAGAAAGGAAATATCCTCGCCTGCGCGGATGCCGACAACCAGCTGTGGTCCTTCTCGCTCAAAGGCAAGCACACCGTGCTGGTGGATAATTTCGAGGGAAAGAAACTCAACGGCCCCAATGATCTCTGGATCCATCCCAACGGCGACATTTACTTCACCGACCCCTACTATCAACGCAACTACTGGACCCGCCAGAAACCCGAGATAGAAGGGATGAAAGTCTACTGCCTGCCCGCAGGCGCCAAAGCGCCGGTAGTGGTGGCCGACGATATCGTGAAACCCAACGGCATCGTGGGCACGCCTGATGGAAAGTACCTCTATGTTGCGGATATCGGCGACGATAAAATCTACAGGTACGACATCCTTCCCAACAACCAGCTCGGCAACCGGATGTTATTCACCAACAAAGGCGGCGACGGCATCACGCTCGATGAGCGCGGCAACCTCTACCTTTGCGGCAACGGCGTTTTCATCTACAACCCGCAGGGGCAGCAGATCGGGCATATCGACGTCCCGGAAAAATGGACCGCCAACGCCTGCTTCGGCGGCAAGAAAAGGAATATCCTGTTCCTCACTGCGTCCACCGCTATTTACACCGTAGAAATGAAAGTGAAGGGAGCGGAATAATTTTTAAGGAAGAAACCAGATACCCTTCGACGACAAAGCCACAAACACCGCATCGCCTTTCTGGTGCTGCGGCGCGGTGGTGCGCACGGTCAGCAGGTTGCCCGGCACTTCGACCACCACATCGTGATAGCTTCCGCCGAACAGTACTTCCTTCCCCACGCCTTTGATGGCTTCGCTGCCGTCGTTCACCAAACGGAACTGCTCCGGCCGCACCATAAGGCTGCGCCCGTTGATAACGATCCCGGGCATGAGCGCGAAAACTTTCGCCTTGTCAGGCGGAAAGAGCTGGAACTCGCCCAGGAGCCCTGCTGCATAGGCGTCTGCCGGCTGGCGGTAGACCTCCGCGGGTGCGCCTTGCTGTACCAGTTGCCCGTCGCGCAGGATGATGATTTGATCGGCCCAGGGCAGCACATCGTCGGGGTCATGAGACACGAGGAGGCTGGTGATGCCGTATGTTTCCCCTAATTCGCGGATCACGGATTTGAGGATGCGGGTATGAATAAGGTCGAGGTTGGAATACGGTTCGTCGAGCAGCAGGAGCTTAGGTTTGGTAACGAGCAGCCGCGCCAGGGCGATGCGCTGCTTCTCCCCTCCCGACAGCTGGTCGGTTTTCCGTTTGAGGAACTGGCTGATGCGGCAGATCTCGAACAGTTTGCCGGCTTCTTCGTCGCTGAGCTGATTGGCGTAGCCCAGGAGCTCTTCCACGCGGTAATTGTTGCGCAGCTCGTAATGTTGCGAGAGGTATGCAATACCTGGGTGGCCGGGGATGAGGCGGTAATCCGGCCCCCAGACTTTCTCCCCTTCAAACAGCACTGTTCCGTCGTCCGGCTGCGCCCATCCCGCGATGATCCGCAGCAAGGTGCTTTTCCCCGATCCCGATGCGCCCATTATCGCTACTTTCTGACCATTCTCCACTTTAAAAGACAAAGGCTGCAGCTCGAATCCCAGTTTGTCTTTTTTCGATATATCTGAAACTTGTAATAACGTCATAATCCCAAAATTGCCGGCCGGTTACTGCAAAGCGCGTTCCATTTCCGGATCATAAAGAAAAAACATTTCCGGGACTTGCTTCCGGAAGGCTTTTTCGCTTCTCCTAACCCATAGAATCTCAATTAATTGCGTCTGCCCTTTTTCACGCGGTGCCGTTTGTGGAAGCTGACTTCCGGTCCGGCAGGCGCATCCGTCATTTCAAAATCATCCGTGAAGGCTTCAGCCACGAATAACGACATCCCGGCGGAAGCCGTTTAGTTGCCCCCTCCAATCCATGTAATTTGCATGTGCATTTTTCATTATACCTAACGGGCTCCATACCGTTCCGCGGAACGTTTTATTGACCTCAACCATCTCTCATGAAACCATTCTACACAATTGTAACCTGTACCTTATTGACCCTTGCCAGTACCGGTGACGCGGCTGCACAGGCCGTCCGGAATGTCAGGTTCACCATCGACGCATCGGCCGCCAACCGGAAGCCGATCAGTCCGCTCGTGTATGGGACCAACGACCATTACCCGCACGCCACCGCCAAACGCATGGGCGGCAACCGGCTCACGGGTTACAACTGGGAAAATAACGCCAGCAACGCCGGCCGCGACTGGTTCCACCAGAGCGACAACTATGTGCCCGCGCAATGGAATACGCCCTGGGACCAATACGACGTTCCGGGATCGGCGCTCGTTGCGTTTCATAACCAATCGCTGCAGCAGGGCGCGTATTCACTCGCCACGCTGCCCATGGCCGGATATGTGGCCAAAGACAAGAACAGTGACGTAACCGCCGCGGAAAGCGCTCCCTCGCCCCGCTGGGCGCAGGTAGTGGCACGCAAGCCCGGCGGACAGCTTTCCCTCACCCCCGACGTGAATGACAATGCGGTGTATGTGGATGAGGAACTGCACTTCCTCCTGAACCGCTACAACCGCAGCAATACCGCCACCGGCATCAAAGCCTACTCGCTGGACAACGAGCCCTGCATCTGGTTCGACACGCATCCCCGCCTCTTCGGGCACACGGGCGTGACGGTGAATTACCTCATGACGAAATCGTATGAAACGGCCGAGCTGGTGAAGGAAATGGACCCCACCGCCGAGGTGTACGGTCCTGCCCTCTGGGGTTACACCGCCTACCAGAACCTGCAATTCGCGCCCGATTGGGAGCAGGTGCGCGGCAACTACGCCATCTTCCTGCATTATTATCTCGCCAAGATGCGCGAGCGCAGTCAAACCGCCGGCAGGCGCCTGCTGGACGTGCTCGACGTGCACTGGTATCCGCAGCAGCACCGCAGCTTTGGGGGCATGAGCCCTTTCGATGACGATAACGATGACAATTCAGTGGCCGCGCGCGTGGAGATGTCCCGCTCGTTGTGGGATGAAACCTACCACGAGAACACCTGGGTGCAGGACGCATCCAACGGGGGGATATTCCCGGTATTGCCGAAGCTGCATGAAATGACGGACGACTTCTATCCCGGCACCAAACTCGGGATTACGGAATATAGCTTTGGCGGCACCAGCCACGTATCCGGGACCGTAGCCCAGGCGGATGCGCTCGGCGCCTTCGGGGCCAACGGCGTGTACCTGGCCACTTACTGGGGCGCGGTGACGGGTTATATCCAGAGCGGGTTCGACCTGTTTTGCAATTACGACGGCAACGGCGCCAAATACGGCAACACGGCCGTGAGCGCGCAGACCGACAACCGGAACCTCAGTGCGGTGTACGCTTCCGTCAACGCCGGGAACGATCAGTACCTGCACGCCATCGCCATTAACCGCAGCGTGACGGACACTGTGATCGCGACGGTTGCATTCTCAGGGGCGCGCGCTTACCAGAGTGCGTCGGTATACGCGGTTGACAGGAACAGTCCGCTGGTGCGTAGGCTTGAAGATGTGCGGGGGATCCAAAACAATTCTTTCCAGGTGAAGCTACCGCCGATGACCGTGTACCACCTGGTGCTGTCGGAAACCGATCTCACCGTATACCCTTATATCACGAACCTTACGATCGCGCCAGCTGTCGGGTATTCCGACGGGCATGCGGAGTTCACCGTTTCGGCGACGATTACAGATTCGGATAACGATATGCAGACACCCACCATTGACCTGCGGCCCGTGGGTGGGCAGGCGAATACGCCGATGGCACGGAACGGCGATCAATATTCCATCCGGTTTACCGTTCCGGCAGGTACGCCGTCGGGATTGAAACTGCTGGAAATTGCTGCGGTGGATGATGCAGGGCATAGCGTGAAAGGCAATGTGACCTACCGCGTGATCCAGGATGTAGCATCTACCGACATCTGGAACGGCGATGCTATCCGTGGCGGTGAAGGAGAGCGCTTCGCGGATCCCAGTGACCAGTCGGCAGGCGTGCAACAGATAGAACGGAGGGCATCCGGCGGCAATACCGATCCCGGGAGCCTTTATCTCCGTTTCAAACACGATCCCAACAACTGGAGCCTCATGACCTGGCGCATCGATCCCAACGCGGCGAATGCACGCGACGTGAGCGAGTTCGGGTATCTCGAATTTTACATCCGTTCCAATGCGCCGGAATATGCAGACATTGAATTTAGCGTGAGAGACGCCAGCGCCAATATGAACGTTTCCAACACGGTCAAGCTAAAGGCGAACGGCTACATTTCTTCCTTCCACCCCACGCAATTCACCAAAGTAAAAATCCCATTCACCGACCTGTTCACCGGCTCCGGATTCGATTTGTCGCGGTTGTGGCAATTCAACTTCCTCGTAAATACCGCGCAGGATGGTTTTGAAGTATGGATAGATGATGTGCGCGCAGTTCCCTACGACAATCCCACGGTACAACCCGAGCTGCGCGATGTGCGCATACAGCCGGGTGAGGGATTTGCCGACGGCACGACGCCCGTTACCATCAGCGCCATTGCATCCGATCCCAACAACGATCTCCGGTCTGTAACGGCGGATCTTTCTTCTATCGGCGGCGCCAACAACCAGGCCATGACGCCGGACAACGGCCGATATACTGCTACCTTCACCATTCCGCAGGCAGCACCACCCGGACCGCGTACGATCAACGTCACCGCTACGGATGCGAAAGGGAACACGGCAGCAGGCTCCGCGAATTATTACGTCTGGAGCCCCGCTTCGTCCGACATCATCTGGGACGGCGACACCAAAAACGTAGGCGTGGCCGAAGCTTCCAGCAACCCGGAATCCCGGATCTTCGTAGCGCAAACCGGCGGCAACAAAGGCCCCATCAGCCTGCGCGCACATCTTCAACCTAATCCCGAGCCCTATGCCTACGTTACCTGGGACCTGGCAGAGTTCAATGATGCCAGGATGATCGACGTGCGCCAAAAAAGATATCTCAACTTTTCCGTGCTGGTACCCAATGGCGGCGGCCGCACCGACTTCGACCTGCAGATCTATTTCAAGGACCGCTTCGGCGAAAGCACGCAGGTGCTGGGTTTGAAAGCCGGCGGATACCTAACTTCCTACACCGGCAATTATCAGAACGTACGCATCCCCATTGCGGACCTGCTGGCCAATTCTCCCATCAACCCGGCAAAAATCGCCTGGATGGGATTGCTCTCTGAAAGATTGCCCGATCTTGGCACACACGTGCAGCTCGATGATATTTACCTGAGCGGAAGCCCCGTGGCCGATGTACAGATCGAAACACAAGCCGCCACCTGCGGCAATAACGGAAAGATCGAAGTGAAACAGGTGACCGGCGGACAGGGCAATTACCGCTACCGCCTCGGCGCATCCGCCTTCCAGGCAAATCCTTTATTCGAAAATCTCACTGCGGGAACATACGACCTGCGGATCGAAGGTGACGGCGGTTTTGTGTACGTCGAATCCATCGTATTGACGGGTGGCAACGGGCTGCAGGGCTCGCTGTCAGTCGATAATCAAACCGGCAACATCGATCTGACCATTACCGGCGGCAGCGGAAATTACACCTACCGCTGGTCCAACAACACCACCACGGAAGATCTTACCAATGTACCTTCCGGCGATTACGAAGTAAACGTGACCGACAACACCACCGGTTGCACCTTCAGCGGTACGGCGACGGTAACGCGCGCACAGGCCGTAACTTTCCATGTGAAAGACGCCAATTGTTTCCCCAACGGGATCATCACGGCTACGGTTGCCAATGCATCCGGAACATATCAGTATTTCATCAACGGAAACGCCAACCCGCAAGGCATCAACAACAACATGTTCTCACAACTTGCGCCGGGTGTTTATACGATCCGGGTAACAGGTGGCGGTGGTTTCGATTTCTCGCAGGACGTTACGATGGGCGGAAACCTTAACGACATGGTAATCCGTGATGTTACCGACCATCATCACGGCAACATCGACATCACGATGGAAGGCGGCAGCGGAAGGTTCCGGTTCAACTGGTCGAATGGCAGCACCCAGGAAGATCTCACGGGCATGCCTTCCGGCAATTACCAGCTGGAAGTCACCGACCGCGAAACGCAGTGCGTTACGGCCATCACCTTCAACATCACGCGCACCGGGCCCGATGTAACTTTTACAGATGCAGATGCCACCTGCGCGGCGGGCGGAACGATCGTGGTGCGCACGACCGGCGTCAGCGCCGCACCGTACCAATATTTCATCAACGGCGTGCGCAACCCCGCCGGAGCGGCAACGAACGTTTTCACAGGGCTCCAGGGAGGCATGTACGATATCCGGATCACAGGTGTTAACGGATTTTCGAAAGAGCAGCTGGTGATCGTGGACGGATGGATGAACGACGTTGTGATCACATCACAGATCAACGCACAACTGGGCAACATCGATATCAGCCTCACCGGCGGCAGCGGGGATTTCACCTATCGCTGGTCCAACAACGCCACTACACAGGACGTGAACGGGTTGCCGAACGGAGATTATTGGGTGGATGTGACGGATGTACAAACGGGTTGCGTGCTGCGCGAAACATTTACCATTACGCGGCCCGTCCATCCCACGGTCACCTTCACCATCACCAACGCCGCCTGCGCCGCCAATGGCGTGATTGCGGTGCAACTCAGTGAAGGCGCGCCCGCCGCATTCCGGTATTTCATCGACGGAAGGGAAAACCCGGCCGGGCAATCCACCTTCCGCAACCTCGCCCCCGGCCAATACACGATCCGGGTGACGGGCAGCGGCGGCTTCGACAACACGCAAACGGCGACAGTCGGCGGCACCACCAACCCGCTGCACATCGTTGGCATTGCGGATGAGGACGGCAATATCAATATTTCCGTAAACGGCGGCAGCGGGGATTACGAATACCGCTGGTCCGACAAATCGACCACCGAAGACCTCACCCAGCGCCCACCCGGCGTTTACACCGTAACCGTCAACGATAAGGTTACGGGCTGCACCGCGCAGTTCACCATCCTCGTGGCCGCCAGCCGGGAATCGTTATGGATCTACCCGAACCCCGCGCAGGAAGGCTTCCGCGTCAAATACGTGATCCCGGAAAGTGATGAAATGGAATTGACCGTAATGGACCTCTTCGGCAGGATCTGGTTCCGCCAGGTGCTGACCGCTCCGCAGGGCAACCAATACATTCCCGCAGCGAAGTTCAGGGCGGGCATGTATTTCGTGCAGGTACGTTCGAAAAAGGATAAACAAACCCGGCCGGTGGTTATTGTCAGGTAACACTGTAAACGGAAATGAAAAGGGGCTGTATCCATTCGGATACAGCCCCTTTTGCTTATGACACTTATGAAGCCGTAAAAACCGCCGTTTCCGGCGGTTTTCTCACACACTACAGGTTTTGTTCCTGTCTTAACCCCTGACTAAAATTATTTTTTATCACGGCCATTGCCACGGGATGTCTCACGGGCGAATCTTCTTTCTGAATTGCCCCGGTTATTACCATTGCTCTGCTGGAATTCCCTGCGCGGAGCCGGGCGGC
Source organism: uncultured Chitinophaga sp. (assembly GCF_937874145.1). Taxonomy (GTDB): domain Bacteria; phylum Bacteroidota; class Bacteroidia; order Chitinophagales; family Chitinophagaceae; genus Chitinophaga. The sequence continues at coordinate 12,723 of NZ_CALNBI010000145.1, forward strand.
CGATGCTGTTGTTCCTGTCGGGCCGCTGCTGCTGCGGGCGGCTGATGTTCCTGTCCGGGCGCGGTTGGCTCGGGCGGTTGGCGTTTTGATTACGATCCCGCTGCGGGCGGTTGTTGTTCCATTCCGGGCGCGGCTGGCTGGGACGGGTCACGTTGTTATCGTTCCTGTCGGGGCGCGGCTGGCTCGGTCGGCTGATGTTCCAATCGGGACGCGGCTGGTTGGGACGGTTCCCGTTGTTGACGCGGTCAGGGCGCCCGTTGTTATTCCTGTCGGGGCGCGGGCGGACAGCGTTATTGTTCCGGTCCGGGCGGCTGTTGTTATTCCAGCCCGGGCGGTCGTTATCGCGGCCAACGTATTCCCGGCGCGGGGCGGGGCGGGAGTTGCCGTGGATATCGTACCGGTGATTGCGGTCGCGGTCGCGCCAAACCACCTGGGTGTAGTTATTCCTGTAATGGGAATATTCCCTGATGTGGCGGCGGTGGTAGCGCCATGGGTCCCGGTGGTTGATCACTACTTTATAGCCTCTGTAGAAGTCGTAGTAGTGGTAGCGTGCCGGGAGGTAGCGCGTGTGGATCCAGCGGCCGAAATCGAAATAGACGTACATCTGCGTGGGAACGTAGTAGTAAATATCTATATCTGGCAAATAATAGTATTCCGCGTAATCGTAACCCACGGGGCCCCAGGCGGGTTGAATGCCGATATTGACACTCACCTGCACCTGCGCCGAGGCGGGAGACGGTTTGAAAGCCGTAAAAGCGGTCATCACAGCTAAGATTGCAAATACCCTTTTCATACGTGCTGGTTTTAGTTCTTTGAAAGTTAGACGGTGGAATAATTCCCCGGTTTAAGCGTTATGACAGGTTTAACATATCAAACTAGAATGCATATTTCGATCTTAAACGTTGCTATTAATGAAGAATGCATAATTCGCGCCAGATTTGCGCGGCTGCGGGGAATTCTTTCATATCTCCGGGGAAACCCTTAATATTACGCCGACTAATCGATTCGCATGAACAGCATCACCATCGCGCTGGTGGACGATCACCCGGCCATTCTTAACGGTTTGCAGATGATCCTGCAGGGTTTCCCGGACGTTTCCGTGACGGGCGCCTGGCAAAACGGGGACCAGCTGCTCGGCGGGCTGCAGGTGCAGGCCCCGCAAGTGCTTTTCCTGGATATCCAGTTGCCGGGGCAGGACGGGTTGGCCTTGTGCCGGAGGGTATCGGCGGATTACCCGGCTGTAAGGGTGATTATTTTCACGAATGTAGAGGATAAACATACCATCCGCACTGCGTTCCAGAACGGCGCGGCGGGTTATTTACTGAAAACTGCCGGCAGCCGCGAGATCCGCGAGGCAATCGATACCGTGACGGCCGGCGAACAGTATGTGCATAATGAATTGAAAGACCAGATGTTCCAGCAGATCATCCAGCGCAAGCCCAGCCGCTACGCTCCTTCCCTCACGCGGCGCGAAAAGGAGATCCTGGGATATATAGCTCAGGGGCTGAGCAACCAGGAAATCGCGGATAAGCTCTCCCTCAGCGTGCGCACCATCGAAAACCACCGCTACAACCTCATGCAGAAGCTGGATGTGAAGAACACCGCCGCGCTCGTGCGCAAAGCCATGGAACTCGGGCTTGCCAGCTGATATAGGTAAAATTACTCAGATTCAAATACAGGTAATTCATCGTGTAAATCCATTTGCGATGTCAGGTAGTTTTGAGGAAACTTCATGACCATGTTGCTAGTGGAAAAGAAAGCACCCCTCCTTTTACAGACGCTGATTGCCGGGCTACTGGCGGCTTCGCTGCTGGCGATTGCCTTCACCGTTTACCAAAGCGGAGCTTTTGGCCGTTTGGCCGTATGGCTGGCGCTAACGGCCGTGATCATCTCCGCCCTGCTGCTCTTCCTGCCGGTGGTGGCGCCCTCGCAGCAGGAGGCCCCTTCCCCCGAAACCCATGTTTCGCAGCTCCGGGAACAAGCGCTTCAGGCGGAATTGCAGGCGCTTAAAGCCCAGATCCAGCCGCACTTCCTTTTCAACGCCCTCAACCGTGTAAACGCCAGTCTCCCCGCCGAACAAGAAGCAGCCCGCGAAATGATCGCCAGGCTCGCCGACACCTTCCGGTATGCGCTGGACGCCACCCGGACCGACCTGGTTCCCCTCGGCAACGAGCTTTCCTTCCTCCGCGATTACCTCCAGATCGAACAGGACCGCTTCGCCTCACGGCTCCAGGTTTATATTGAAGCCCCTTTATCCCTGCACCCATACCGCATCCCGCCCATGTTGCTCCAGCCCCTGGTCGAAAATGCCGTCAAACACGGGATCGGGCCCTGCATCGATGGCGGATCCGTCACCATCTCGTGCACCCTGCAGGACAACAAACTGCGCCTCACCGTCAGCGACACCGGCGCGGGATACGACGGCCCACTGCACCAGATCATGCAATCGCCCGGCGTTGGCCTGCGGAACACCGCCCTCCGCCTGGAAAAACTGTATAACGAACCCCTGCTGATCGCGCGCAACGCGGCCGGCGGTCTCCAATTCATGTTTGATATCCCCATTCAACCCTGACCGTTCAAACGGAAATCATCCGCTCCGCGACCGTACGCCATCATCCGTACGGTCGCTGTTTTTTATTGCAGCCGGCACCCCGGAAAACAATCCTGGCAACTCAGCCGTTAATCCGCAGGAAAGAGCAGGGAAATGATTAATTTTCAGGCTTATGGAACAGGATTATTTCAGCGACCGGACTTTCGACCGGCAAGACTACCGCAGCCAACCTTTACCGGCAGGAGAATACGAACAATGCACTTTCCGAAACTGCGATTTTTCGGAAAGCGAACTGTCGGGCATCATCTTCCTCGACTGCACCTTTTCGGGCTGCAACTTCAGCCTGGCGCAGGTAAAAGGCACCGCTTTCCGCGATGTAAAATTCCAGGATTGCAAAATGCTCGGCCTCCGGTTTGATGAGTGCAATACCTTCAACATCTCTTTCAGTTTCGAACGTTGCACGCTGAACAACTGCTCCTTCTTCAACCTGAAAATCAAGAAAACGATATTTTCCGCCTGCCAGCTGCGCGAAACGGATTTCACCAACGCCGACCTGAACGGCGCTTCCTTCGCGCAATGCGATTTACTCCACGCCACGTTCAGCGGCACCGTGCTGGAACAGGCCGACTTCCGGACGGCGGAGCATTACCAGCTCGATCCGGAAAGGAATAAGATTAAAAAAGCGAAGTTTTCGGTGCCCGGAGTGTTGGGGTTATTGAGTAAGTACAATATCCAGATCTCATAAAAAAAGCAGCCGGTAAGGCTGCTTTTTGCTTTATTGATTTTCCGGTTTGACGTTATAAAGGATCACAAATTCTATCCGCCGGTTCTTCGCGCGGCCTTCTTCCGTTTCGTTGGCGGCGAGCGGGTGCCGCGATCCCAGCCCCCAGGTAAACATCCGGTCGGCCGCTACATTATTTTCCTGCAGTAGTTGTTTACCGCTTACGGCACGCTTCTCAGAAAGGGCGTTATTAAGCTGGTCGGTCCCGGTGTTGTCGGTGTACCCGGTCACGAGGATTTTCGTTTTATCGTACTTGTTCAGCACTTCTGCGAAGCGCGTAAAGGTGGGGCGCACTTCATCTTTCAGCACGTCGGAGTTGGTGGCGAAAAGAACATGGTTGGGGAAGATGACTTTCAGACTGTCTTCCACGATAGAAACATCCGCATCGTTCAGTGCTTTTTTAAGTTCCTTGTATTGCTTTTTCATGTAAACATGGGAGGAACCGTTTTTTTTGGAAGCAGCGCAGGAGGCCAGCAAAGCGATGGCTGACAGAAACAGCAGGTTTCGGAGATTAACGAATGGTAAGGTCATATGCTTGCGATTTAGGCGCAAATATATGTAAAACCCCACTAATCAATCAGTTATAAAAATAAACAACAATATGAAAACTATTTAGGATAGATTACTTTTTAAGTGATAGCTCTTCTTTGGCAGCCCAGGACGCGATGTCCTGTTTGCTAAGCGCGGCGGCCATCAGATCGGGGAACTTATCGGGCGTACAGGCAAATACGGGGATGCCCAGGCCGGAGAAGAATTCGGCGTTGGCATGGTCGTAGGAAGGCGCGCCATCGTCGTTGAGCGCCAGCAATACCACCACCTGCACGCCGGCCGCGGTAAGCTCGGCCGCGCGCTTGCGCATTTCCGCCTCGTTGCCGCCTTCATACAAATCCGTGATGAGCACCAATACCGTATCCATCGGCCGGGTGATGATCTGGCGGCAATAGGTGAGCGCGGCGTTGATATCCGTTCCGCCGCCGAGTTGTACACCAAAAAGCAGTTCCACCGGATCGGTGAGCTCCTCCGTAAGATCAGCCACGGCGGTGTCGAACACCACCATTTTTGTTTTGATGGCGGGGATGGAAGCCATCACCGAACCGAATATTCCCGAATACACCACCGAAGTGCCCATGGAACCGCTCTGGTCGATGCAGAGGACCACATCTTTGAGGGCTGTCCGCCTGCGGCCGTATCCTACTTTCTGTTCGGGGATGATCGTTTTGAATTCGGGCTGGTAATGCCGGAGGTTCCTGCGGATGGTCATATCCCAGTTGATCTCGTTGTGCCTGGGCCTGTAGTTGCGCGTGCTGCGGTTGAGGCTGCCGGTAACAGCCTGCTGCATGGGGTTGGAAAGTTTCCGCAAGAGCTCTTCCACCACCTTGCGCACCACCTGCCGGGCGGTGTCTTTTGTTTTATCGGGGATCACGCGGCTGAGGGTCATGAGCGTGGCCACCAGGTGCACGTCGGGCGTTACGTTTTCCAGCATTTCCTTTTCGAAGAGCATCTGGGTGAGGTTGAGGCGTTTGAGGGCGTCCTGCTGCATCACCTGCACCACCGAATTCGGGAAAAAGGTACGGATATCGCCCAGCCAGCGGCTGACGTTGGGCGAGGATGGCCCCAGCCCCCCGCTTCTTTCGCTGTCGTACAGTGCTTCCAGGGTACGGTCCATGCGCAGTTCATCGCCCCCAAGCGATACGCCCGTGCCGTCGTTTTCGCCGCCTCCGAGGATGAGGCGCCATTTGCGGAGATTGTATTCGTTGTTCATGAGTATCCGAGTAATTGCATGACCACCGGCAGGCTCTGCGCCGCCCGGTTCGCGTCAAATTCGAAGTTTGTTTCCATGGGAAGCGGCGAAGCTTCTCCGCCGTCCTGTTTTACTTTCTCGCCGAGCTTCCTTCTTTCGGCATGCGTGAAATGCGCGAAGGTCCGCCGCAGCAAAGGCAGCACCTGGTTGAAATTGGCTTCATCCAGCGTGGCCACCCAATTGTTTACCACATGCCAAAGTTGCGGGTCCAGCAGCAACAGGGTGCCACTTCCTTTTAAAAACCCTTCCAGCCAGGCGGCTGCTACAGCCGGCGCCGTGGCTTGCGACATGGCGAAGTTGAACGCCCTTACCAACGGCTCTTCCGTCAGCAGCTGGCCATCCACCAGCAAACGGGTGCTGTAACCCGCCAATACGGGCGCCGTTTGCCGGCCATTGGCCACCATCCGCAGCATCTGCTGCCATTCCGCCGTAGTGCCCGGCTGCTGCAGGAGATTCACGGAATCGTTCATCCGGTACAACAATTCCAGCAAGGTCTGCGCCGCGTCGTCGGAAATGGAGTTGCAGGCGTTGGGCAAACTGATGCAGATGCGCGTGATGATGCCCGTCGCGATGTCCGTTACCATCGCCGCATCTGTCTTGCGGACGTTGCCATACCGGCTGATGCTGACCAGCGGAGGGACCACTTCCATCAGCTGCAATACGTCGCTGCTGGCGGCGGAAAGATTATTGAGCATGCGGATCAGTGCTTCCACCGCTTCGGGCAGTTCAGCGGGGACCGTAGCCGACAGCAACTGGCTTACTTTCGGCAACGAAGCCGCCCCTTCCGCTTCCGCCATCACGAACCTCGCTGCAGCCTCCGCCACCGTATTTCCCCACACGCCTTTTTCGATGATCTCGATAGTATAGGCGGGGTCCCACTGCAGGCGCCATTGTTCTTTGAAAGTCCCTTTCCCACCCGCTTCGCTCCGCTGCGCCCATTCGATCCCCAGCAGCTGCAAGCGGTGAAGGAACACGCTGCGCTCCAGGTCATTTTCCTTGCGGAGGTCGAGCAGGTAATCTTTCCAGTCTGCCGACGCCGGCAGGCGGAGTTTCTTCTGGTATTTTTCGATATCCACCTGCAACGGCGGCTTCGGAATGGCGGACGGCACCTGCCCCATTTTGTTGCTCACGATCAGTTGTTCACCGATCAGCCGCATCATGACGTTCTCCCCCGTACACAGCACACTGACGGTGGCTTCGTTCAGCTCTTCCAGCCCGGCTTTCGGCAAGCCGCGCAGGGCCGCCAGCGATTCCGCCAGCCTGACGGATTCTATCACGTGGGCCACGGAAGTATCCATATTGTTTTCCCGGAATAGCCGCGCTACGTTGGCCATCCAGCGGGAACCGTCGTCCCCCGGATAATTCCAGACATGCTCATACCACCCCGGCGAATGAATCCCTGCGCCATAGCCGCTCCGGTAGCTGAGGCGGTTGTAGCTCCAGGGCGTCCAGGTGCATTCCGTTTTCACTTTCGGCAAACCTTTCAGCAAGGCATTGTCCGAAACCTGCGGGGGCATATCGGTTAATGCGGGCGCATGCCAGGCGCCGCAGATCACGGCGATCTCCTTGTAATTTTCCTTTTCGGCCTGCCGGATGATCCTGCGCATGGAGGCTTCCCGCAGCTGCTCCTCCCGGTCGTGCCGGGAAAGATCGGATGCGCGCATGGCCTGCATTACTTCAAGAATCGCGTCGAACACCTGTTCGTTTTTCCGGCGGTGCTCGAAGGTGTGTTCCCACCATCTTTCATGATCAGGAAACCCCGCCGCCAGGGCCATCGTTTCCATCGGGTGGGGCAACTGTTCTTTAGTTTCCGTTTCTTCCTTCGGCCCCTCTTCGTTCTTCAGCGCAAAACTATGCGCCACGGGCAGGTCCATGAACCGCACGGGAATATTGTTCCGCTTCGCATACCGGATCGCCTGCCATTCCGGTGAAAATTCAGCAAAGGGATAGAAGACGGATCGTTTGATATCGTCGCCCTGATACACCAGGATCGCTACCGGGGGCTGCAAATCCTCGTGATCCGCCCATTGCAGGATCTCATCCGCCTCCGGCGGCCCTTCCACCAGCACGATGTCGGGCCGGAGGTTTTCAAGGAACTGCCGCACATTGGCGGCGGAGCCCGGACCATGGTGCCGTATGCCTAAAACATGTATCGACATATTCCTTTGTTTTTAAGCCAGGTCGCGGCAAGCCCTGTAAATATCTTTCCATTCCGCCCGCGGCTTCACCACCGTTTCCAGGTACTCCTGCCACACGAGCTTGTCCTGCACGGGATCTTTGATCACCGCACCGAGGATACCTGCGGCGAGGTCTGCTGCTTTGAGTTGGCCGTCTCCGAAATACCCCGCCATAGAAAGCCCGTTGTTCACCACGGATATCGCTTCGGCGGTACTGAGCGTTCCGGAAGGCACTTTGATCTTCGTTTTCCCGTCGAGCGTAACGCCGGAGCGGAGCTCGCGGAAGATGGTCACGATGCGGCGGATTTCTTCCAGCGCGGGCTTTTCGGCGGGCAGCTCCATCACTTTCTCAAAACTTTCCACGCGGCGCTTCACGATATCGATCTCCTCGTCCATGCTATCCGGAACGGGCAGGATCACGGTATTGAAACGGCGCTTCAACGCGCTGGAAAGATCATTCACGCCTTTGTCGCGGTTATTGGCCGTGGCGATAACGTTGAACCCTTTCACCGCCTGCACTTCCGTATTCAGTTCGGGAACGGGCATCGTTTTTTCGGAAAGGATGGTGATCAGCGTATCCTGCACATCGGCGCCAATGCGCGTCAGTTCTTCGATGCGGACGATCTTCCCGTCCTTCATCCCCCGCATCACCGGCGTTTCCACGAGCGCCCTTTCCGAAGGCCCTTCCGATAACAGGCGCGCGTAATTCCAGCCATACCGGATCGCTTCCTCGCTGGTTCCGGCCGTGCCCTGGATGATCATGGTGCTGTCGCCGCTGATGGCCGCGGCGAGGTGTTCGCTCACCCAGCTTTTTGCCGTGCCGGGCAAGCCGTAGAGCAAGAGTGCGCGGTCGGTAGTGAGCGTGGCCACGGAGATTTCCATGAGGCGGCGGCTGCCGATATATTTAGGCGTGATCTCCATGCCGTTTTTCAATATGCCGCCTACCAGGTAGGTTACCACCGACTGCGGCGTGAGCTTCCAGTTGGCAGGGCGCCTGCCGCTGTCCTGTTTCTGCAGCTCCTCCAGTTCGTGGGCGAAAAGTTGTTCGGCATGACTGCGTAAGATGGTAGACATAAGTAAATGATGTTAAGGGTTTATGGTATGGAATGATTGTAACGCCTGGCCTTTGATGGACAACAATTGCAGGATGTGCCCCGACAAATCGGACCATCCCTTTTTGCTGTACTCGTCGTCGGGCGAAAATTTCTCCAGCTCCCCCGCGATCTGCAAGGGCAGCAGGTGCGCGAACTTGTTATAGAAACCGCGGTTGTAATTGTAATGATTGTTGGCCGCATGCTTCAACACTACCCGCGCCACTTCCGGGCTCCACTCCTCTTCCTGCTCCTCGGTGAGATAGCGGATGATCTGTACGCCGGAATGCGGGAAATTCCCGATCAAGTAGGCGTCGCGCTGCTTGCGCGGCAGGATGGGAAGGATATCCGCGTAGTATTGGGTTTCGTCTTTGGTGAACAGCGGCGCCCAGGCTTCGTTCCTGTATTTGCCCACGGCGAGGCCTATAGCGGGGAGAAAAGGTTCAGCCGTTTTGCTGGCGGAGAAAAGGTCGAACAGCTGTTCCGGTGTAGCGTTGAACTGCGCCTCCCACCATTCCGGCGGGATGTATTGCATTACCTGGTACACCACCATGAAAGCTTCCGTGATATTGTTCTTGTTGGCGCTGGTATTGATCTTGTTGATGCCGAGTTTGTAGATGCTGTCGCTGAAAGTTTCCGGCACATCGATGTTCAGCGTGCTGCGCGACGAGAAGCCCAGCATCGTTTTCTCCGTACCTATGCGGATGAGGGGTTTCAGCAGGTCCTGGTAAAACCGCAATACGGACGACGATGGGATTTTCTGCAGGATTTTAATGGCTTCATCTTTCACTTTCCGGCTTTTATCCTGCAGCAGCGATTCCAGCCATGGCAGCCCTGTTGCGAACATCTCCGCCGGCAGGTCTTTAAGCAGATCCGTTCGGGAAGCGGCGGTTTCCTTCGCCCAGGTATCCTGCAACCATTGCAATGCCTTTGCGGGATCGGAAAGGGCGGTACGCAGGAGTACGGGCTTGCGTTGCTGCGGGGTTCCATGTTCCCAGGTTTCGTCGTCGGGCTCGGCGGCGGTGAGCTGCCACTCTTTCCGGAACTGCGCCAGCCACTTTCCCCTACGGCCGATAACTGGTTCTATGAGCGGGCGGAGCGGGCGTTGGTGCAGGCCGGTATTGAGCAGTGCGGGCAGCACTTCCGGCCGGGCGAGCCGTTTTTTCCCGGCGGCGAGCCGCAGCCAGAGCGTGAGCAGGCCGGCGCTTTCGAAAGTTAATATGTCTTTCAATGCCTGGTGGGCAGCCGGGCTGCAAAGCGCATCTTCCTCCTCGGGCGCGGACAACACGGCCGGCAGGGTGTTCCTGGCCGGGAGTATACCGCTCTGCCGGTAGTTGAAAGCGAGCGCTGCCGCCTGCAGGAACTTCTCTTCCCGGTCGGTGGCCGCGTTGTTATGTATCGTGGCAACCGGCTCCAGCAGCAGGGGTTCCCCGGCCGGAGGGGCGGGCAGCCTTTTATCAGTGCCAAGCTGGGCGGTTTGAATAATATCGGTCCAGAATTGCATGGCTTAGTTTGATAGGTGATGATATTGCCCTTGTGCCCACACGCCCAGGGGTTCGTACACATGTTCCCGGCCCAATACGGCCATGTCGAGCGGTTGGCCGCCGCTGACCGACAGCAGGGCATACAACTGTTTGAAACCCTCCTTCAGCCGCACCATCCGGTTGTCCGCATCCGCCAGCCACCACCCATCGCCGAACTCCACCAGCCGCAGCTGCCCCACGATGTAAGGGCGCTCGCCGTCGAAAGGCAGGACGCGGTATACCGCCGCGGCGGATTCCGTTACTTCCAGCCAGCCTTTGCAGGCAGTGTAGGAGGCCTTTGCGCGGGTGGATTGCTGTTCCCGGATCACCGCACGCAATGGTGCGGCAGAAGGAAAGAACACCAGCTCCGCCCGGATGTGCATCCCCGCGCTGAGCGAAAACGCCAGTCCCTGTCCCCGCACGCTGAACTGCAATACCAGCGCATACCGTTGCGTGGCGGTACCATACAGCCAGTTTTTCTCCACGAGGAGGTTGTCTTCTTCGCTGGTTTGTTTGCCCAGCACGATCCAGGTGTCGGCAACACCGCGTTGTGATTTGAGAGTTTCCTGGTTTTGGGTGAAGCCCGTTCCGCTGCGGATATCTTCCGCCAGGTCTTCCGGCAGCGCGTTCCTGTTGAGGAAACCCGTGGCTACGAGATACATGCGGCAGAGCTGGTCCATAAACCGGCTTTGCCAGTCTTCGCGATAGAAACCCACGGTCCCGAGGTTCCTTACCATCCCGGCGAGCCCCGGCGCTTTGGCGTCGATCATCCGCCGGGCCATGTCCGAAAAGAAAGCAGGGTCTTTTTCCGGCATCGCAAGAATGCCGCCGCGTACGATATCTTTCATCCAGCGGAGCAATTCGGCGATGCCATCTTCCACCTGCTGTTCCCGCGTTTCCTTCCTTTTCACCTGTGCCGTGGCATCTGCGGGTTTGGCAACCGCTTCGGTTTTCTTTTCTTCCCGCTTCGATCTTTTCTCCATCCATTCCGCCACCCATGCCGGCGCCGTGCTATCCGTAAACGAAGCGGCATGACGGGCATAGAGGAGCATCAGCCCCAACCCGTGCTTGCAGGGAAATTTCCGGCTCGGGCAGGAGCATTTGAATGCGATATTGGAAAGATCGACCTGCGTTTGGTAAGGCTTCGAACCGCTGCCCTGGCACTCGCCCCAGAGCGCGATATCGTTGATGCCTTTGCGGGCCCATTTGGAAGGATTGGCCAGTTCCCTGCCGGATTTCCGGGACGATTCGTCGGGCGCAAGGGAAAGTATTTGGTCTTCTGTCAGTTGCAAGGGAATCTTTTTAAAATTGGCGATAGACAAACAACATCATCCATCCGAAAATAGATAAAATAAACAACATTGATCAACTTATGACAATGAATGCATTGCAACATCATAGCGGCTGATCTGTCGTAAAATTAATCGGGGAAGACGCAGGGTATCTGCGCAGCGGCGCATCATCTTTCCAGAAAAAAATTTCAAAAAAACTGCGCCAAAAGCTTGACTCTACCCTTACGTCATAGCCTATATTTGCCCGAAAGGTATTCAACCCGATGAAAGACAATTATTCTGTAAAGCAGCTCTCCCGGCTTGCAGGCGTAAGCGTGCGCACCTTGCACCTGTACGACAGGATGGGACTGCTCAAACCGTTGGCCCGTACCGCGGCCGGGTACAGGCAATACGGCCACCAGGAACTGTTGCGGCTGCAGCAGATCCTGTTTTACAGGGAGCTGGACTTTCCGCTCAAAGACATTCTCGATATCCTCGAAGATCCCGCCTTCGACCTGAAGGAGGCCTTGGAAGGGCACCGGAAAGCGCTGCTGGCGCGGAAAGACAGGATCGACACATTGGTAAGTACCATCGACAAAACATTGGTCACCCTTAAAAACAACGACATGTTACAGGTAGAAGATTTATATGAAGGCATCCCCAACGAAAAGGTGGAAGCGTACCGCAACGAAGCCATGGCGAAGTGGGGCAAGGACACGGTGCTGTCTGCCGAAGCAACGCTGCGCAGTTTCAGCAGGGAGGAAATGAAATCCCTCCAGACCGAGCTCCTCGACATCAACACCCGCCTTTCCGTGATGATGGGAACCGATCCCACAAGCGCGCCGGTGCAGCAATGCATCGCAAGGCGCTTCGAGATCATCCTCCTGCTGAGCGGCGGAAAAATTGAAATGGGCAAACTGGAATACTTCCGCAAACTGGGCGAACTGTATGTGCAGGACAACCGTTACACGCCCGTAAACGGCATGCCCAGCATGGAACTGGCGCTGTTCATGAAAGCGGCGATGGATTATTACATCGCGCAACAGCCGTAATATTTTACTAAAATTGACGGCCGCAGGTAATACGCCTGCGGCTTTTTCATGTCATGACCAGCGGCGCAATCGTGCCATCGGGCATGTAATGCAGTTCGTCCACGCACACCGACCTGCGGTGGCTGCCGCCGCCGGGAAGCGCGCCGTTGTGGTAAAAGAGCCACGACTTCCCCATGAAATCCAGCGTGGCCGGGCGGTTCGTTTCACTGTTAACGGCTGGCCCGCAAACGATGCCGCGGAATTCCCAGGGCCCGTGGATGCTCCTGCTCATTGCATACCCGATCTGCTCGGGCTGGCCGTAGCCATACATGAGGTAATACCAGCCGTTCTTTCTGTATAGATGACTGCCTTCCATGAATTGCGGCAGACCGATGGTCCGGATCTCGCTTTCCAGTGCCGTGAAGGATGCGTTGAGCTGTGCAAAATGACAGACCTGGTGCCCCCAGCAGATGTAAGCCTTTCCATCATCGTCGATATAAACGGTGGGATCGAGGTTTTCTTTGTCATTGTGCAGTTGCGGCAACATATCTCCCGTAATCAATGGTGCGCCGATGGCGTCGTGCCAGGGCCCCCCGGGCGAAAGCGCCTTCGCCACTCCGATCGCCTTCCCCGGAATATCGCGGTGCGATACGGCTACGAACCAATAAAAAGCGCCGCCATGCGCGATCACTTTGGAAGCATACGCATCGCCGGAAGCCCAGGAAAAATCAGTTGCCTTCAACGGCGACGGCCGGTCATCCCATGCTTTCAGGTCGGTGGAAGTGAAACACAACCAATCCTTCATCACATAATCATCTACGTCCGGCGGCGGGTCGTCGTGGCCGGTGAAAAGGTACACCGTGCCCGCGTGTTCCAGTACGGTGGGATCGGCGGTGAATTTGTGGCGGATGATAGGATTGGCTGCCATGGTATTCAATATTTCTTTTGACAATTTTCACAGTAAAACTTTCTCCTTTTCGTTTTACCCATGTATGTTTTGTGCAGTGGAATTTTGCAGCGGGGGCATTCTTTTTTTGTATGCACATGCCAGTTCCGCTTCAGCACGCCTTCCTTCTTCCAGTTGTAAAAACGAAAAGCAAAACTCACCATCTCGCGGACCAGCTGCCGCCTTTTCTCTGCCGGCAGGTTGCCCACCTTGCTGCCGGGATGTACCCGGATCAGCCAGGGCACTTCGTTCTTGAAAATATTACCGGCGCCCGCGAAGATGGTTTGGTCGAGGATCGCGTCACACAGCAGCGTGCCGGGGATGTCTTTCAGTTTGCGCAAGGCTTTACGGGCATTCCATTCATCGTTCATGATATCGGCGCTCCAGTCGTATATTTCATCCAGCGGTTCGTCGAGCATTACGACGGAACCGGCGTAGAAATTCACTTCCCCGTTTTTGAACTGCAATTGCAACCGCGGGGGTGTTTTCTTCCTTTCATTGACCAGGTAAGTGCCGAACAGCAGGAAATGCACCCGCACGGTAAACCGCGGGAAACAGAGCAGGAAATGCTTGCCCCAGGTCCGGAAGCGGACGGGCTTGTTTTCCAACTGCTGTACGTCGAACGACTGTACCGTTCCGCTGGCGGACAGCACCTTCTTTCCTTCGAACGGCGCCAGGGCTTCTTTGAGAATTACGATGGAAGGTCCTTCAGGCATACACACCCTCCATCAAACAACGGGCCACCGGAACGCGAAGTATTGTTGTTCCGGATTTGCTATTTTTGGGCTTCAAATCATTACAAACTATTCAAAACCGGCATGAAAGAACAACTCGCCACACTGATCCAGGGACTGAAAGCGAACACCGTTACCTTCAAGGAAGTGATCGCCTTCATCGAAAACTATTACAACCACCAGCCTACCGCGTTCAGGAACGGCGATGCGTATAACGAAGCCACGCAGAACCAGGGCAGCGCCAAAGTATTCGCATTCGCGCAGCTCAACAACCTCGATGCGGAAGATACCCTGTTCCTGTTTGCGGAACATTACCAGGCGGTATTGAATACCCCTGACGGCGCCGACCACCAGAACATCCGGCAGTTCATGCAGCATGGCTGGGCGGGCATCGCGATGGAAGGAACGGCACTAACCGCCAAATAATCTTTACCGGCCGATATCGGATGTCCCCCGGGAGCGCATGCTGCCGGGGGATATTTTTTTACCTGCCGCCGCTAACGTCAATGAAACTGCCGGTCGTAAAAGCGCTTTTGTCCGAGGCCAGCCAGAGAATAGCCTCGGCCACTTCAGCCGGCAGCCCGCCGCGTTTGAGCGGCACCCCGGCTTTGACACGGTCTACCCGCCCGGGCTCTCCCCCATCCGCGTGGATTTCGGTGTAAATGAACCCGGGCCTGACGGCGTTCACGCGGATGCCTTCTTCCGCAACTTCCTTCGCCAGCCCGATGGTCAGCGTATCGATGGCGCCTTTGGATGCGGCGTAGTCGGTGTATTCGCCGGGAGAACCTGTTTTAGCGGCTACAGACGATACGTTTACAATGGTACCGCCTCTTCCCCCATATTTCAACGACATGCGCTTTACAGCTTCCCTGGCGCAAAGAAACGGCCCGGTGATGTTGGACGCGAAGATGCGTTGGAGCCGGTCTTCCGTCAGTTCTTCCAGGCGCATTTGGCGTTCCAGGATGCCGGCGTTGTTGACCAGCGCGTCCGGGGTGCCGAAGTGTTTGTCGCAGGCATCGAATAATGCCAGCCGGTTCGGAGGAAACATCGGCGCGGATGGCCTTTGCGGTCCCGCCGTTGCGTTCTATTTCATACACCACGGCATTGGCGGCAGTTTCGTTCCGGTGAAAATTTACGGCAACGGCATATCCTGCGCGGGCGGCCAGCAAAGCAGTGGCAGCCCCGATTCCGCGGCTGGCGCCGGTAATGATCATTACTTTCATCGGTTATCGGTTGATATTGGATTTCATTTTCGTCAGTTCACCCAGCAGGCGGGTGCGCGGTATGGCATTGGCCAGTCCCATTTCCTGCGCCATGCGGGCAACGGCCAGATTGAGGGTATCAATTTCCGTAGGGCGCTTTTGCAGGATGTCCTGGTAAGTGGAGATCAGCTGCCCGTCGGACATGCGGGAGATCATCAGCACGCTTTCCTCCACTTCTCCCAGTTCCAGCTCCACACCTTTGCTTTTTGCTATGTCGAGGCATTCGGCAATCACCTGGCGCGCCAGGTCCATTACTTCCGCATTCCGGTGGAAGATCCCGTTATCGGTTTCCAGCAGCGGGCAGATGGAATTGAAGACGCAATTGGCGATGGCTTTCTTCCAGATAACGGGCTGGATGTTCGTTTCTGCGCGGAATGGGAACAGCGGCGTGCTGATGCGGCCTGCCAGTTCCGGTAATACCTCCGCATCACCTTTCATTACCCCAATTGGCGAAGGGGCTACGGGTTTAAAGCGAAGGCTCCCGTCTTCCGCAAACTGGCTTGTTGCAAACAATACACAACGGTAAACGGAAGGGAAGCCCATTTCCAGGAAAGGCTGCTCCACTTCCAACCCGTTTTGCAGGAGCACGAGGGGCCAGTGGCCGGTTTTGCCTTTCAGCTGCCCGGCGAGCGCGGCATTGCCGAAGGATTTGTTGGTAAGGATGACAGGCCCTTCCAGCGCCGGGAACTGCTGCGGGGAATCGAAGCGCACCGCGGCCTGGAAGGCAGTTTCCGGGGTTGTGACGTGGATGGGCCGGACGGTGGTTGCCTGGTGAAGTGTACTGCCGCGCAGCAACACCACTTCCCGGCCATGCAGCGTAAGCGCGGCGGCCAGCACCTGCCCGATGGCGCCCGCACCGATGATGAACGTTGTTTCCATGGATGGGGATTTGTTCCAGGCAAATATGGGGAGGATCGGATAACCGGCAGCATGTCAGTTCCGGAAATTTCGGGCAGATCAGATGCCGCTATTTCCGGGGTTTGGAGCCGTTCCAATCCATCCAGAGCGCCGTGGCGCGGAATCCGCCCTTGGAGATATATTGCGGACGCATGTTTTTATACCGTTCCAACGTCTGCACCGCTTTATTGTACAGCGTGGAATCCTGCGCGCCCGGCTGGTGACCTTTGGGCATCGCGTAGGTGAAGTATCCTGATTTGCCGGCGAATACAGGAACCTGGAAGAAATCACGGGGTACGAGCTTCTTAGCCGGGTCCGCCTCGGTTTTCAGCGTCGATTCCACGAAGAAATCCACTGCATAAGGCGGGTACCCGAACAGGTAACCATATGCACGGTAACGGTCGGGCTGCCGCTCGAATTCGATCGCCGTAAGCACCACCGCCGGATCCGAAGCTGCCGTGAAACCCCACTGCCCGAAGAAAGCGGCATGCTCCCGGAGCACCGCTGCAAAACGCGCCTTGCGCACCACGTATATTTCCATGCTCCGCTGCTGCTTGCTGGTCATGTTGAAAGGAATGAGCACAAACTGCCAGTCGCCCCGGCTCAGCGACCGGCACAGGCGCTGGTATTGATCAATTTTATCAAGAACAGCCAGATCTTTCACTACCTGGACGTCGCCTTCGGCCATGGTGCTGTCCTTCGCAATGGGGTACCATAGCAGTTTCAGGCTGCTGATGGGTTTGAGGGTATCCAGCAGGGAATATACCGCCTCGTGATCCAGCCCGAAAGCCAGCACACTGTCGGCCAATGCACGATCCGCCGCAGGGATGCCCGCCATCTTCCGGCTGGGTGTGCAGGAAAACCCGGCCGCCATTATCATGAGTAACAATAATCGTTTCATGCACGCAATATAGTGCAACAATGTTGCATATTGTAGCATATACATTTCATCCTCCCCAAATTAGTTGTCACAACATCGATAAAACCGCTTCAAACCATCAACCACACTGCATTTCGCAATTCATTCAAAACACTGTATTTTTATTTTGAAAAACCTTTTTACTGCTGACACACCGTTGTCATAACCCTTCCGGAAATTTGATGATCACCGCTTTTGTAGTAACCGCAAATGCACAACCCACAAAACCTGACAATATGTTAACTGTACAACCCTTCCAGATCGAAGTTCAGCAACCTGTATTGGACGACCTCCAGACCCGCCTCCGCCAAACCCGCTGGCCCGACGCGCCCGACGACATCGGCTGGAACTACGGCACCGACCCCGTGTTCCTCAAAAGCCTCGTCGATTACTGGCAAAACGGGTACGACTGGCGCAAGCACGAAGCCGCCCTCAATCAATTCCCCCAATTCACGGCGGAGATCGACGGCGCCACCATCCACTTCCTGCACATCACCAGCAGCAACCCCAACGCCAAACCCTTGCTCCTGCTGCACGGATGGCCCGACAGCTTCTACCGCTACCACAAGGTGATTCCCTTGCTCACCAAAGACTATGACCTGGTCATCCCTTCCATCCCCGGCTTCGGCTTTTCCAGCAAAATCGCCATGACCGACGACGGCTCCGCCCGGGTATTCAGCAAACTGATGCAGGAAGCGCTCGGCTATCCCACTTTCTTCGCCGCCGGCGGCGATATCGGGCAAGGCATCGCCAAATCCCTGGCCAACCTCTTCCCCGGAACTGTATCCGCCATCCACCTGTCCGACGTAGGCTACCCCGACGGCTCCGAAGACTGGAGCCAGATGTCGCCGGCCGAACAGGCATTCGGGCAGTTCATCCAGGGCTGGTGGTACCGCGAAGGCGCGTACGCCATGCTTCACTCTACCAAACCGCAGACGCAGGCCTACGGCCTCAACGATTCCCCCGCCGGCCTCGCCGCCTGGATCATCGAAAAGTTCAACACCTGGCGCACGCCCCAGGGCACGCTGGAAGACAACTTCACGAAAGACGAGCTGATCACCAACGTCATGATTTATTGGGTCACCCAAACGATCAATTCTTCCATGCGCACCTACGCCATCGACACACCGGAGAAACTGGCCTCCAGCCAGAAAGTGATGGTACCCACGGCCGTAGCCATCTTCCCGGGCGATGCCCCTACCCCGCGGGAATGGGCGGAAAGGAGAGTCAACCTGCAGCGTTTCACGCAAATGGAGAAAGGTGGTCACTTCGCCGCCCTGGAGGCACCGGAGATCTGGGCCGGGGAAGTGGATGCGTTTTTTAAGAGTATTCCCGCGAAGTAAATTCCATCATAGAGCATTACACAAAAAAGGCGGCCCGCAAATGCAGGCCGCCTATCTATTTTGCGATGTTGAATGATTAGAAACGGTATCCGAAAGTCATGCGGAAGTTCCTGCGGGCTTCCACGATGTAGGTGTAGTAGCCGGAAGGGCTTGTCGGCAGCGTGGCTTGCGTGAGCAGCTTGCGGTTGTCCAGCAGGTTGTTGACCAGGAGGCTCACGTTGTATTTGCCCACCTGGTAGTTCAGGCCGCCGTCTGCCCGGAAGTAATTCGGGATATTGGAAACCCGGGTGTTAGTGCCTACTGCGCGTTCCGCCTGCCATTGGATGCCGCCGGATACGCCGAACCCTTTCAGCGGGCCTTTCACCATATGGTAGTTCAACCATGCATTGGTCACGTGTTTGGCGGTGTTGGGCGTGATGTTGCCAACTTTTTTATCCGCTTCGTTTACGATGGTGGGAGATTCACGGGAGATCTTGGAATCGGTGAGCGCGTAGTTTAGGGTCACGTTCAGGCCAGGGGTGATTTCACCGTTGATATCGATCTCCACGCCTTTGGTCGTGGTTTCTCCGAGCTGGATCTGAACGGCATTGCCGCGGCTGTCGACCAGTCCGGTGTTCGTTTTATCATTTACCCTTTTGATCTGGTACACGGTAGCGGAAGTGCTGAGGCGGCCCTTGAACCAGTCTCTTTTCACACCGAACTCGATATCGTTGCCCTTCGCCGGATCGAAGGCGTTGCCGGAAGAATCCAAACCTGCCACAGGAACGAACGACTGGTCGTATAATGCATATACGCTGGTGTTTTTATCAATGGAATAGCTCAGGCCTACGCGGGGAGAAAAAACGTTGTCCACTTTATCGGCATTGCGGTTGCGGCCGGTGGTAATCGCCTGTGTGAAACGGCCTGCCAGCGAAAGGCGGAGGTTATTGTCGAAAAAGCCCAGTTCATCCTGTACATACCCTGAAACATAGCTTACGGAAGAGATGTAATCGGAGCCGGCCGCGCGTTGGCGTACACTCCGGCTGCGGTCGAGTTTCGGCATACTGTCGAAGGGAATACCGTATTTGGGATTGTAGACGTTGAATATCTCGGTTTTACCAAGCCGGACATCGTTTTTCAGCGTACGGAAATCGCCCCAGAATTTCTTGACGCCCATATCTACACCGGCGAGGATGCGGTGGCGTACGGAACCGGTGTATTCTTCGCCTGTCAGCGAGAACTGGCCAAAACGGTTTTCGCCGGCTTCATCGCCCTGGCTGACGTAGCGGATCATATTGCCGTTTTCCTCAATGCTGCTGGGCCACATGCTGCTGCCTTCCATAGCGAAGTTGAAATAGGCTACCTGTGCGTGTGCTTTCCATTTATCGCTGAACGCGTGATCGAAGTACAGGTAAATGCTGTGATCTTTCAGCGTGCTGGGTTCCAGGGCGGGATCCTGGTAGAAGAAATCGTTTCGGATGTTTTCGTCGAGCAGCTTGCGTTTGGAGAAGGTGTAATTGCCGTTGCCGAGGTATTTGGAGGCCTGGTAGGTGTACTCCAGGGTGAAGGAAGTTTTGTCGTCGAGCAGGTATTTCACGGAAGGTGCTACTACCACGCGCTTGCTGTAATTGTATTTGGTGAAGAAGTCTTTTTGCTGGCCGGCGAGGTTAAGCCTGTAGAGCCATTTGCCGTCTTTGCTCAGTTTGCCGTCGAAGTCGAAGGCAGCGCGGTAGGTGTTGAAGCTGCCCATGCTAAGGTTAACGGCGTTGCGGGTTTGGCCGGTGGGCTTTTTGGTCACCACGTTATAGAAGCCACCGGGTTCGCCGGCAGCCAGCATGAAGCCGGCGGGGCCTTTTACGAATTCGATGCGTTCGATCATGGAAGCGTCTTCGGCGGTGGGGCCCCAGCTTTGTTCGATGTTCATGCCATTGCGGAATGCGGGGATTTTGGAACCGCGCATACGGATATTGGCGTATTGATTGTCCCAGTGGCCCGTGCGGGTGGCGCCGCTCACGTTGCGGGTGATGCCATCCACAATATCGAATACCTGCTGGTCGGCCAGCACGGTGGCGGATATCACCTGGATATTCTGGGGCACTTCGAGGATGGGGGTTTGCAGGCGGAGGGAGCCGGAAACGTTATCCACTTTGTATTTATTCCTTTCGCCGTTCACCACCACTTCCTGCAGTTCGGCATGGGAGGCTTCCAGCTGGATGCTGATGGTTTGGATCTCGTCGTCTTTGAGGTCTACTTCCTGTTCCACTTTATTATAACCGATGAGGTACACCTGCACGGTGTAACGGCCGGCATTGAGCTTCCTGAAAACATATTCTCCTTTTTCGTTAGTCATGCCGCCCCGGTTCTTTTCCTTCAGCTGCAGGGTCACGAAGCCGGCGGGGGAGCCGTCGTTGGTCACCACCTTCACCTTGATGGCGGAAAGGGGTTCTACTCCGGCCATTGCAGGCAAAGCGCAAACGAAAGCGATAATGGCCGTTGCCAGGATGGCGATATAGGTAAGTTTGATTCGCATATAGAATTATTAAAGAAATGTTAAAACCCGGCCGCAAATGTAGCGCGATGCCCCTGTCGCTCGCGACTCGTATCGGGAAAATGGTTTACGCAATGCGGAAAAAGAAGAATTTCGAAACGCGGGCGCATTCGCACATATTGGGGCAGTTGAGGAATTGGGGCACCCGCCAATTTAAACCTGTTGGAAATTTTGAGTATATTGATTGCCGTTATCCCGGGGGTATCAATCCCGCATTCTATCATCCTTAAACAAAAATTCCCTCGCACAATACCTTATGAGATCCATAACGACGAAAATCACCATTGCTGCGCTTCTATTCCTCTATCCGCTGGCTACTGCGGCCCAATCGGATGTTCCTGTACTCCACGCCGGGACGATCAACGTCAGCGGTGAAGTAACGATCCCGGAAAAGCTCCGGAAAGACAGTACCTGGCTGCATCTGACGATCCCGCAAGTATTCACGGGCGAATACAAAGTATATAGAGCCCTCCTCGATCGCAACGGCCGGTTTCAGCTGAAAGTCAATACCACGACAAACATGGTGAGAGGCATCGCCGGAACGGACATCAACCAGGAATCCATAATAACCATCCTGCTGAAGACCGGCACGGAAAATAAAATCACATTTGGATACGACGAAGAAGGCACGGTCAACAAAGCCCGCGTCAGCGAGTTTCCTGCATTCACGGAAGATGACCTGCTGTTCAGCCAGCGGAAATTCGACGATGTGATCGCTTACAAATCCGGGAAACAGCGCGAAGTCCTGTTCGACAAACCCTTCAGCAGCTACGTAAACTATGCCAACAACGTTATCGCAGACAGGCGTTTCCTGCTCGATAAACCGCCGTTTGTTTCCGACAGGATGAAAGACATCCTCTTTCGCGAGTATTCCCTGGCCTTGATTTTTACACATGTGTTCTATTACCGTTCCGAAATGGTGAGCAATTACAAATACTTCCATGCCGGAGTATTGCCGGACAGCGCTGTAATACAGACGCCCGTCCGCCAGGATTACGCTTTCCTCAAAACCCTCGACCTGCGTAATCCTCTTTACCTGATGAATTATACTTACCCGGCATTCGCCAGAGAAATGTTGCAAAATGAAACGCTCAACCTGCCGCCTGTAGGGGAAATGCCTGTGCGCGACTGGCTTGCGCAGGTAAAATCGCTCCTGCGCCCGCTGCTGGGGTTTGATGAGGGCCAGTTCTATGACATCCTCGCCGGTAATGCATTCGGATTGCAATTCGAACAGGAAGTAAAGCCTTTAACTTCCGTCCAGGAGGAAAACATCAAAAAATATTACAAAGGGAGCGACATGCAAAAGATCCTCCTTCGCCGGAACCAGGAAATCGTTGAGCGCGCGCGGCTGAAGGATGCAGTGGTGGTCCGTCCCACACCCGCAGTATCTCCTGACAGCCTGATGTCCGCCATTATTTCCCGGTACAAGGGGAAAACGGTGGTGGTTGATTTCTGGGCTACCTGGTGCGCCCCCTGCCTGGAAGCCATAGAGGAATCCCGGTCTTTGAAAAAAGAACTGGCGGGGAAAGACGTCGTGTTTATCTACATCAGCAATCCATCATCCCCCAAAAAGCAATGGGAGCAACATATCCAGGGCATCGGCGGGGAGCAGTATTACCTCACGAGAGGAGAATGGGAGCATATTATGGACACCCACAATTTCAGTGGGATTCCC
>NZ_CALNBI010000146.1 GCF_937874145.1 uncultured Chitinophaga sp.
GCAACTGCCTGCACAAACAGCAAGCCCGTCCAGTTCAGCTTCTGCAGCAGCAGCATAAGCTCCCACTTCTTCGTGGCGGACGTGTATCCACTGGATGTTGCCGTCGCGGCGGATGGCGTCGTTGAGATGGTTGAGGCTATCGCCGGTCACGGCATAAATCCTTTCCACGCCTGCATCACGCAGCATTTGAACGATCTGTTCTGCAACAGTTTGGGCCATTTTAGTGTTGTTTTCACAGTTATAACAAGCATTCCCCGGAATGGTTTGATTTACATGCATATTTAAAACATTGTTTATGATATTGGTTACGGGCGCTACCGGGCATGTCGGGAAATCGGCATTGCGGTTCCTCCTGCAGCGGACCGATGCTGCAAATGTGGCGGCGCTGGTGAGGAACCCCGCGAAGGTGGAAAGGCACGAAGGGAAGGCGTACAACTTTTCCAATGCCGCGGCATGGAGTTACGGCGATATCGCCGGTATTGGCAGATAGTGCGCTTGCCAGGCAATAGCCATCAGGGCAGGGGAGTTCGATACGCCAGGGCAGGAGGCGGAGTGTTTTTTGGGGCGCAGGCAAGTGCAGCCGTATGTGTAGCCGGCGAATTTTACGGGAAATAGCGAACTGCTTACCGGCAGAGGAAAATCTTGGCTACCGCCAAGATTTTTTTTTTTGAGGATGGGCAATTTTGTGCCGTAATCAAAATGAAGATATCAACATGAAAAAACAAAAAACATTGCGCATCCTTTCCCGCATTTATATCCTTTTTTCGGCCGCCAGCCTTTTGTATGTGAGCATCATGGCTTTTGCCAGTCCGCAGGCTGTGATGGACCTGGTGCAGGTGAAGTTGCCGAACCCCGATTCGTTCAGTTCCATCCGCGGCGTGTATGGCGGTGTGGGGTTGACGATCGTGGTGATGCTGTGCCGCTGGGCGTTCCGCGATGAGCGGCAGGGCGTGTTGTTCCTGGTCATGCTGTGGGGTTTTTATGCTTTGTCGCGTTTGATGACCCTGGGGATGGAGGGGCCGCTGGGCGATTTCGGCAGGCAGTGGCTGATGACGGAAACGTTTTTGTTCCTGGCGGGAACGGTGTTGTTTGTTTACCACCAAAAAGCTGCCCGGATAGCACGGGTATAAGCGATCTGCACTCAGGCATGTGTGCGGAGAGATCCGAGCCGGCGGGCGTTTGCCTGCCGGTTTTTGGCGGTTCATCCGCTGCCGCCGCTGCCCGTTGTTTTGCCGCCCGGCATGCTTTCTCCCCGTTCATGTAAGGAATACACTAAGTTCCGGGGCCTTCTGCAAAACGGTTTTGCTAACGGGTTTTGCCACGCCAATCGCCCCGTTCTCCTGCGTAGCGATCGTTTTTATGCTAAAACGATATAGGCGGGGCTTACAGCAAGGGTCCGATGCACGCTTTACCATCCGTGGAATTTCGGTTTCCGGGTCCGAAACAATAGTTATTTTGGGCGACTATGGTACAAAAATCGAATCGCAGTTTTGTAAGCCGGTCCATGATCGGCTTTTTGTATGCATGCGGAGCCGGCCTCATGCTGGCCCAACCTGCTACGGCGCAATCCGGAAAATGGCCGCTGACGGACCTCTCCGCCTTCCGCCAGCCCGGCGGCACCTGGCAGATCGCCGGCGACGTATCGGCCAGGATCAACAAGCCCAATGCCCTCGAAACCGTTAAAGGCACCGGCGTACTGGTGAACCTCCCCGGCAAAAAGCAACACGGGGAAGACCTCTATTCCAACTTCCAGCACGGGGATATCGACCTGGAACTTGATTATATGATGGCTGCGGGCTCCAATTCCGGCATCTATTTCCAGGGGCGTTACGAATTCCAGCTGTTCGACAGCTGGGGGAACCCTTCCCCCCGCGCGGCCGACAACGGCGGCATCTACGAACGCTGGGACGACAGCAAGCCCGAAGGCCAGAAAGGCTACCAGGGCTACGCTCCCCGCCAGAACGCCAGCAAAGCGCCCGGCCTGTGGCAGCACCTGAAGGTTTCCTTCCAGGCGCCCAGGTTCGATGCGTCGGGCAATAAAATCGAAAACGCCCGCATCATCCGCGCCGAGCTCAACGGTGTTACCATCCACGAAAACCTGGAGCTTCTCGGCGCCACCCGCGGCGCTAACGGCAACGAAGCCGCCACCGGCCCCCTGCGCATCCAGGGCGACCATGGCGCCGTTGCTTTCCGCAATATTCAGATCACCGACTATTCCACCCCGCGCCCCTCGCTGACGGGCCTGGAATACGCCGTATACAAAACCGCCGGCGCCCGTGACCTCGACCCCGCTACTGCGAAAGTGGAAGCGAAAGGCGCCAGCGATAAACTGACCGCCAACGCCGGCCCCTTTACTCACGGCTACCAGCTCCGCTACACCGGCAAGCTCAACGTACCGCAGGCTGGCGATTACAATGTGGCCGTGATGGCACAGGGCGGCGGCGCCAGCCTCAAAATCAACGGCAAACCCGTAGCAGCTTACGGTGGCAACGGCCGCGGCAGAGTGAGCCTCCCCGCCGGCGCTTCCGACGTAGAGATCATCTACGGCCGCGAGGGCGACTGGGGTGCGCCCACGCTCGCATTCGCCATCGCCGGCAACGGCCTGCGCGAAACGCTTTACGGCGATCCCGTATCTCCCGACAACACCGATCCCATCCTCGTGGAAGCAGACCAGAACACCTTGCTCCGCAGCTTCCTCGACATGCCGGGCCGCGAAAAAATCACCCACGCCATTTCCGTAGGCAGCCCCGAAAAGGTGCATTACTCCTACGATCTCGATAACGGCATGCTCCTCCAGGCATGGCGCGGCCGCTTCCTCGAAACCACCCCCATGTGGCACGAGCGCGGCAACGGCACCGCCCGCCCCGTAGGCGCGCTGCAGCGTTTCGGCAAAACCGCCTTCACGCTCAACCGCCTGGCCGATGCCGCCGCTGAATGGAAGGCAGACTCCGCCGGCACCAGCTACCGCCCCAAAGGATATGTGCTCGATGAAAAAGACAGGCCCACGTTCCGCTACCAGATCTTCGGCAGCAACGTGTCTGACGCCATCCGCATCCTGCCCGACGGCTCCGGCTTCACCCGCGAACTGGAAGTATCCGCTCCCGCGGCTGACCTCTTCGCCAAGCTCGCCGAAGGCGCGCAGATCGAACAGGTGGAAAAAGACCTGTATGTAGTGGATGGAAAATCCTTCTATCTCCGCCTCACCGACGCCGGCGGCGCCAAACCCGTTGTGCGCAGTTCCGGCGGCAAACAGGAACTGATCGTTCCCGTTCGCGGCAAGCTGAGCTATTCCATCCTTTTCTAAACCAATGACTGAATCATCGCAATGAAGCATATAATCAAAAAAGCGGCGATGTGCCTGCTCCCGCTGATGACGCAACTTTCTTCCTCAGCGCAGGAAACGCCGAAAGAAGAAGACTATTTCCGCATCCTCAAGGTAAGCGCGCCGGAAGGCACGCTGCTCGAAGTGGGCGGTCTTACCGTATTGCCCAACGGCGACCTTGGCGTAGCCACCCGCCGCGGGGACATCTACATCGTGGAAAACCCCGGCAGCCGCCGCCCGCATTTTCGCAAATTCGCCAGCGGCCTGCACGAAGTGCTGGGCCTGGCATACAAGAACGGCGATCTTTACTGCGCCCAGCGCGGTGAGCTGACCCGCCTTTCCGACACCAACAACGACGGCAAGGCCGATGTATACGAAACCGTATACGCATGGCCGCTTTCCGGCCACTACCACGAATACAGCTTCGGGCCCAAACTGGCGCCGGATGGGTCTTTCTTCGTATCCGGCAACGTAGCGTTCGGTAACGAGGAATGGTGGCGCGGCGAAAGCCGAGTTCCCTGGCGCGGCTGGGTGATGCATATTTCCCCGGACGGCAGCCACATGGAGCCCTGGGCTACCGGTATGCGCTCCCCCTGCGGCCTTGGTATGATCGACGGAGAACTGTTTTACTCCGAAAACCAGGGCGACTGGATGGGCTCCGGCGGCGTATGGCAGGTGAAAAAAGGCGACTTCGTAGGGCACCCCGCCGGTCTCCGCTGGACCGACCACCCGGAATCTCCCCTCAAACTGAAAGAAGAAGACCTCTATAAACAAGTGGACCAGCGCCGTATCCGCAACGCGGAAGGCCGTATGGTGAAACCGGAAAACGTGGTGGACGAGCAGTTCAAAACGCTTTCTGAAGTGAAAAAGGCCATCCCGCAGATCAAACTGCCGGCTGTTTGGCTGCCGCACGGCGTGTTGGGCATTTCCAACTCCGAAATCCTTCCCATCCCGGAGAATACTTTCGGGCCTTTTGCCGGCCAGATTCTCGTGGGCGACCAGGGCCAGAGCAAGATCATGCGTGTGGTGATGGAAAAGGTGAAAGGCGAATTCCAGGGCGTGGCATTTGATTTCAGGGGCGGCTTCCAGTCCGGCGTGTTGCGCATGGCCTGGGGGAAAGACGGTTCCCTGTTCGTAGGTGAAACCAACCGCGGCTGGGGCTCAGCCGGCGATGCCAACGAAGGCTTGCAGCGCCTGGTGTGGAACAACCGGATCCCTTTCGAGATGAAAACCGTGAAAGCGATGCCCGACGGTTTCGAGATCGAATTTACCTTGCCGGTAGATAAGAAATCCGCCGCCGACCTGGCTGCTTATTCCGTGGAAAGCTTCATATACAAATACCACCCTGTATATGGCAGCCCCACCGTGAACCCTGAGCGTTGCGAAGTGAAAGGCGTGAAAGTATCGGAAGACGGCACCAAAGTGCGCCTGATCGTCGATAACCTGCGCCAGTACTACATCCACAACATTTCCGTAGAAGGCGTGCGCGAGAAGGATTACTTCTATACAACCGTTCACCCCAATGCCTACTACACGCTCAACAACATCCCCGACGGCGCCAAACTGGCGATGAGCGAAGTGAGCACCCGCAATTCCGTGAAGGAAGCCGAAGCCGCCGCCGCGAAAGCGAAAGCCGCTGAAGCCGCCAAAGCGAAGGCGACAGGCGCGAAACCCGCCGCTAAAACGCCGGAAACCGCCGCCGCCAAGCCCGCCGCTCCCAAAGCAGCCACCTATGAGGAAGTAAAACCCCTCCTGGCGAAATATACCTGCTCCGCCTGCCACAACGCAGACAAAAAACAGGTAGGCCCGGCGTTCAAAGACATCGCGCGTAAAAAATACACGAACGAAATGATCGTGAAACTGATCTACAACCCGAATCCTGAAAACTGGCCCGGCTACGCTACCGAAATGCCGCCCATGCCCCAGGTTCCCAAGGCCGATGCGCTTCGTATCGCCAGCTGGATCAATACGTTAAACTAAACGGACCGTTCGGAAATACATGCCTCGCGGCGGAAGACCTTCGGGTTTTCCGCCGCTTTTTTTTGAGAATGAGAATTTTTTTTCAAAATGAATTCACCCCGGAAGGACATTTCTGCATTGTTATATGTAGATACTTATACGAATGACTAGCTGATTTTCTCCAGCTTATCTTATCAGTGAATGTTATTATTCACGTCTGACAGACTAGTACTATGCGAACCCCGTTTTGATCTTTCTCCAATTGGCTTTGGACATTTCAGCCGTAAGCAATTTGAACTGTCACCAAATACTTTATGTATTATGGAAAGCCTTTTATTACCAACGAGGATTTTGTGGATAGATGAACCGCAAACTGCGCCTATGCCTATTGCCAGCATTCCCGACGACGAACTGAAAGGGCTGCTGCCTTTTGCCCGTGTATTTTATGAAATATACCCGGATTGCAAAATCGTAACCCAGGAAATCCAGCTGGGGGCGATCTCTTTGTGGTTCCACCATGTAATGCCCATGTCCAAGATGATCCTTTTCCCGAAAACGCCTTTCCGGAACGTTATCCTTCATCTGATGTTAGGCAATAATGTGCGGGTATTGATGGGAAACGGAAGGTTGACGGATTTGCGCAGGCACCGGATGGATCTTTTCAACCTCCAGGATTATTTTAACACCGTTCCCCTGGAACCAGGTCAGTGGTTTGATAGTTTCCATATCAATTTCAAGCCGGAATCGGCAGCGGAGCTGATGGATACCGTCCCCGAGCTGAAGGGCCTGCTCACCCCGGAAATCCTCCAGGGAGAAGGGCGGATCAATTCCAGGCATGTATTGTTCAATGAAGTTTGCCAGCGTGCATTGAAGAACATTCTCTGCTGCAAGCAGGTCGGCGATGCGGCCGAGTATTATCTCCGCCGGCAGGCGGTCAACCTCCTCACCGTTTTTCTCCGCGCCATGCGGCAGGACGCGGGCGATGTCCGCATGTCTACCAAAAACCGGAAGAAGACCGCAGCCTGTTACCATTACCTGAACC
This sequence comes from uncultured Chitinophaga sp., assembly GCF_937874145.1. Classification (GTDB taxonomy): domain Bacteria; phylum Bacteroidota; class Bacteroidia; order Chitinophagales; family Chitinophagaceae; genus Chitinophaga. The sequence goes on from NZ_CALNBI010000146.1 coordinate 6,324, forward strand.
GGAATTTCGCGCGCCAGCATTCGTCGGAAAGCCTCGGCGAGCGATTCTCCCTGGATCACCTGCTGCTGGAAGCTTCGTTTGTCGCCCGTTACGGCCGCACCATCCCTGAATTTATCATGGACAAGCGGATGAACGTGGCGTACCTCGCCCTGATGAAAACGAAAGCACCCTTCTCCCGGATCGCGACCGATACCGGGTTCGATTCGGTGGCCGCGTTCCGCATCGCATTCCGGAAATACTTTCGGGTGGAACCGGTGCACGTCATCAAGGCGCAATAACGCATACCATACTCCTGTGATAAACCATATCTTACCCTGGTGAAGTGAACTCATCTTTCAGAAACGACAAAAGCTCCGTTGCGCGGGGCTTTTGTCGTTTTAATACCCCTGCAGCTTCAATTCTTACAAACAATTCGGCGGGATGGTGGTTATTTATGACAGGTCACATGAAAAACTATCCAATGTGTAAAAAGCCGCATTTCTGCGCCCTGGGGCTCCTGGGGGCCTTTTTAACCCTGTCCGCCTCAGCGCAGCAACAACCCACCTGGGAGCAGCTGGGCGACCGATACTTCGTTACCTGGCAATTCGACAAAGCCGTTCCGGTATACCAAAAACTATCAGGCCAGAAACGGGCAAAACCGTTTGTTTTTTTCCGGCTGGGACACAGCGCCGAAATGCTGGGCGATCCGCAATCGGCCATCGCAGCATACCGCGCATGCATCTCGCGGGACTCCGGGGCCGACAGCCTCTGGATCCGCATCGGCGACCTTTTCAAAATGCAGGAACAATACGACTCCGCCCGCCAGGCATATGCCCGGTATCCCGCCGGCGGTCCCCAGGCTGCCCGCGCCCGTATCAGGATCGACGGCTGCGATTCCGCACAGGCCTGGCTTGCCCACCCGGAAACAGTACGGGTACGGAACGAAGACCGGATCAATACCACCTTGTCGGACTGGGGCGCCTTCCGCCACGAAAACCAGCTCTGGTACACCTCGAACTTCAATCGCCTCAATAGCATAGATCAACGCATTTCCAAGCAAACCCACGAACCCTATTTCGCCGTTTTCCGCTGGAACGATAGCAAGGCAGACGCCAACCGCGTGGACGTCGGCGACCTGGCGCAAATGCTCGATGTCAGCCATTTTCACGCCGGGCCCGTTTGTTATGCGGGCGATACGGCGTACCTCACCGTGAGCCGCCCCGGCCGGCCGGAAACGGAAAGGATGGGCTGGAAGCGCTCCCTGCGCGTGGGTACCCGGCGGCTGGAACTGTTCCTGGTGGCGGGAGGGAAAGTCTCCGCGTTCCCTTACAACGATCCTGGAAACTTTTCCGTAGGCCATGCGGCCATCGCTCCGGATGGGAGGGCGCTTTACTTTGTGTCAGACAGGCCGGGCGGCTTCGGCGGCACGGATATCTGGTATTCGGTTCGCGGGGCCGATGGTTCCTGGGGCGCGCCGGTGAACTGCGGCGCGGGTATCAACACCGCTGATGACGAGATGTTCCCGGTATTCCAGCCTGATGGCTCGCTGACGTTTGCCAGCGAAGGGCATGCGGGGATGGGGGGACTGGATCTCTTTAATATCAGCGGCAGTGAAACAGGCTGGTCTGCACCGCGCAACCTGCGCCCGCCGTTTAATTCCGGCAGGGATGATTTCCATTTTATCAGTACGGATTCGCTCAGCGGATATTTCGCATCGGACCGCCCCGGTGGAAAGGGCAGCGACGATATTTACGCTTTCGCGATCATCCCGCCGCCTCCTCCGCCACCACCACCGCCGCCACCGCCCCCTCCGCCGAAAAAAGGCGATGTGCTCGTGCTGAAGGATTTGTATTACGACTTCGACAAATTTGCCATCCGTTACCCGGACGCCACACGCGTACTGGATTCGCTGGCTGTCATCCTGCAGGATCATCCCACCATGCGGGTATCGCTGGAATCGCATACGGACAGCCGCGGCAACGACGCTTATAACATGCGCCTGTCGGAACGCCGTGCGGAATCCGCCGTGCAGTACCTCGTGCAGAAAGGCATCGCCCGCAGCCGGCTCGAATGGCGGGGGCTCGGTGAATCGCAGCTCGTAAACCGTTGCGGCAACAACGTGGAATGTTCCGAAGAAGAGCACCAGGCCAACCGCAGAACGGAAGTGAGAATCCTGGAAGATTAATTGCATCCTGTATAAACGCGAAAGGCGGCCTGCAATGCGGGCCGCCTTTCGTTTGCGGAAGACTTGCTAGGCCTGGGGTTTGTTGTGCATCGATGCTTTCAGCCGTGGAAACCATTTGCGGTAAGCGAACCAGGTAAATGCCGCGGTGAGCAGCAGCGGCCAGATGCCGAGGAAGAACAGGAATACGGCACGGAAGAACTGAATGCCACCGTTGAAGGACAACAGCGCCTCAGCGCCGAAGCTATTTTGGGAAAAACGTTCGGGATCGGGGATAATGACCGACACCGCCATTTCGGGTTGCGTAAGCTCGACTTCAATGGTTGAAAATGCAGCCAGCTGGTCGATGCCGAGATTTTCGATCGTACGGCCCACCGCGCCGCGCTGCGCGTCTTCCTGGTACTGGCGGACGTCCAGCTCCTTGTTCTCTTTGGTATGTGTTACAGGGCGCTCCTGCGCCCGGGATGCGTCGTTGAGGAGTTTGTTGTGGAGATGTTTGAGCGACATGTCCGTGTCTTTCAACGTTCGGGACTCCACGAAATCCGCCATAGCCGTAAGCGAATGCACGACGGAATCCATCATGGTAACCGGAACGCGCAAACGCAGATGTGCCTCCGGTGCATACCAGGTAACGCGGCGGAGGGAATCGCTGGTGTACCGCGTATCGTTTTGCCGCGCGGAGGCTTGCCGGATCTCGCTTTCTTCCACCACACCGCCGGCGCGGGTAACGATGCGTTCCATCTGCACGGTGCTTTCCACTACGTTGCCAACGCGCAACCGCAGGTCGGCGGTTTTTACGCGTTTCTCCGGGATGTTGGCGGCGTTCATGGAAACTTCTCCGGGTGCGGCATACGAGGAATCGGCCACGGCTTCCGCTTCGGGCGCATAATCTTTGCGGGAGCCTGCATTGCTGCAGGCATAGAGGGTCAGTACGGGCAACAGCGCGGCTGCCCACAACATGGAATGACGTTGCATAAGGAGGAGGATTTTCCTTTTATACGCGACATCGCATAAACGTAACCTTAGCGAAATGTTAAAATCAGTTGCGGGGCGACAGGCCGAATACTTTTGCGAGCAAACGGAACGATTCCATCCGTTCGCCAGCGTTCTCGGCGATGGTGCTGATCACGGCTTCGTCGACTTCATACGCCTCGCACAGCGCGGTGATCTTCGCCTTCACTTCCTCCGGCGATCCGCAGACCATGCGGCGGCGGTTGTAGTTGACGCGCAGCTGTTCGTCGGGCATGTACTCCTGTTCGCGGATCTCCTCGTAGGAGGGGAGGGCGGTATCGCTGCCGCGCTCGATCTGGAGCAGGCGGTAATCCATTATGGTTTGCCAGCGCTCCACGGTTTCCGGGCTTTCGGATGTGAATGCGAAAATGCCGAAGTTGGCGAGCGGGGCGGAGAGCGTTTCTGAAGGGCGGAAGGTTTCGCGGTATTGATGCACGACTTCGGGCCCGCCGCTGGGATTGATGAAATGAGCGAAGGAAAGGGCCGTTCCGAAATGCGCCGCCACGCTCGCGCTGCCGCCGCTGGAAGTCAGCAGCCAGATGGGAGGAGCGGTTTCCGCCTGCGGCATGGCTTTCACTTTTTCGTACAGTGTGCCCTCAGGCGCATGATCCGTGAGGAAATGCTGGAGGTCCATGATCTGCTGCACGAAATCTTTGTCGCTGAAGGTATTCTGCGGGTTGAGGATGCGCGCCGTGAGCCGGTCGCCGCCCGGAGCGCGCCCCACGCCGAGATCGATGCGCCCGGGCGCGAGGGCTTCCAGCATCCGGAAATTCTCCGCCACCTTCAGCGAACTGTGGTTGGGCAGCATCACGCCGGCGGAACCAAGGCGGATGTGCTCCGTATGCGCCGTGAGAAACGCCAGCAAAACTTCCGGCGTGGAGCCGGCGATCGTCGAAATGTTATGGTGCTCCGAAACCCAGAAGCGCGAATAGCCCAGTTTGTCGGCCATTTGCGCCAATGCCATGGTTTCCAGCAAGGTTTCCCGTACGTTACTGCCGGTCCGGATCACGGACTGGTCCAGTACACTCAATTTTATCTGCTTCATCTTCTGTCGGTTAGATCCATTCCGGTAAATCCGGACTATAAATGTAGGTATATTGACTCATTTGGCGATTAACCGATTTTAGTTAGATTTACATCCAACCAGGCAACCAAAATTGATAGTCGGCATGGATAGCAACCTATCCGGGACGGATCTGCTGGTTCGGATGAAGGGCGGCGACGAGCAAGCGTTTGCGGCCATTTACCGCCAGTATCACCCATCCCTTTATATGTTTATTCTGCGTTATTGCAAGGTACCTTCACTGGCGGAGGATCTTGTGCACGACGTTTTTTTGAAAGTCTGGGAGATCCGCCACCGCATCCAGCCGGAGCTTCCATTTACCGGCTACATATACCGCATTGCCCGCAACCACGTCTTTAAAACCCTCGAGCGCGCGGCCACCGACCGCAGCCTGCGGGAACAGATCCTGGCGCAGCTGAGCGCCCTGCCCGAAGGCTTCCATCCCGAACAGGTGGTGAAATCCAAGGAATACGACCGCCTCTTCCACGAAGCCCTTAACCATATGCCGCCCCAGCGCCTCAATGTTTTCCGCCTTTGCAGGCAGGAAGGGCGCACTTACGACGAAGCCGCCGAAATCCTCGGCATTTCCCGCAACGCCGTGAAAAAGCACATGGTGCTCGGGATGCGCTTTATCCATGACTATATCTTCCGCTACGGCGGCGTTTCCCTCTCTGTCGCCTTCTTTTTCAAAAATTATTTTTAGGAAGGGGTACCCTCTTTTGTATTTCCGGGATATTATATACAGGTGCCACGTCAAAGGCGCCTGCTGATATGTCAACATCCACGGACCACGAAAAACTGCTGCAACGATACCTCGACGGCGATTGTACGCCCGAAGAGGCGGCCGAATTGATGGAAAGGCTCCGGCAAACCGGCGCGCACCGCGAGGTGCTGCAAAGGATGCAGGAAGAATTTCCGGTAATGATGGCATCCCGCCCCGAAATCCCGACGCACATCAGTCAACGTATAGAAGCGCGCCTGCTCGAAAGCATCCGTGCCACCAAAGTACGCCGCCTGCCCGTCCGCCGCTGGGCCGCTGCCGCCGCCGTGCTGCTGCTCCTGGGTGCAGGAGGCGCATTTTTCCTTACCCGTCCATCTTCCAAAAGTCCATCGCGCCGGGGTCAGACAAAGCCGTGCTGACCCTGGCCGACGGTTCGGTGGTAACGCTCGACAGCGCCGGCAACCAGGTGATCCGCCAGGGCGAAACGCTCGTGCGGCAGCAAAACGGCAAACTGCTGTACAGCGCCGGCAACCACCCTGTGGCGGCGGGTTTCAACACCCTCACCGTGCCGCGTGGCGGGCAGTTCCAGATCGTATTGCCCGACGGCAGCCGCGTATGGCTGAACTCCACCTCCAAACTCCGCTTCCCGACTGCTTTCAACGACAACAGGCGCGTCGTGGAGCTGGAAGGGCAGGGGTATTTCGAAGTGAGCAAAAACGCGCTGAAACCCTTTATCGTACAAACCAAAGCCGCCAATGTAGAAGTGCTGGGAACGGGGTTCGACGTCATGGCCTACCCGGATGAGCGTACCATGAACACCACGCTCGTGGAAGGCGCTGTGAAAGTGAAGGACGTACGCCTCAAACCCGGCCAGCAGGCCCGCCTGGAACACGCTACCGGTACCATAACAGTGGCGCCGGCCGATGTGCAGCAGGTGATCGCCTGGAAAACGGGCTTCTTCGAGTTCGACAACGCGGATATCGACGATATCCTCCGCCAGGCGGCGCGGTGGTATGACGTGGAAGTGGTATACCGGGGGAAAACGAAGCTCCTGATCGGGGGGCGCATCAGCCGCCAGTTACCCTTGTCGGAGCTGTTGAAAATGCTGGAGGATAATGGGGCGAAGTTCAGCATGGAAGGGCGCAGGCTCATTGTTCATTGATCTATCTCTTTACCATTCAATAACATAAACCAAAACTAAACGCAACGTTATGAACAAACATTCCACCACATGACACGAACGGACGCCCTGCAATAAAAAAACCGGAAGCGCTCGCAACACTTCCGGCATATTCGGGCTTCCGAAAAAAGACCTCTGACAGAACTTTTATCTCGTAATTCCCAAACACTGCAAAAGTATGAAATTTAACTTTAGCGGCGGAGCTTCCTTTGTCCGGGTAGTTCGCGCTGTTTATCCCGCGTCGTTCCACGTTATCCCGCGGTATGGATCCTGGAAGGATGGCATCGGTAAATTCTGCATTGTTATGAAACTCACCACCTTTTTACTGCTAGTCGCGTGTCTGCAGATCAGCGCCAAGGGCTTGTCGCAGCAGGTCACCCTCAAGGAGCGCAACGCGCCCTTGAAGAAGGTGTTGAAAGAAATATCCCGCCAGTCGGGCCTTTCGATCGTGTACGACGAGAGCCTCCTGGCCGGTACCAGCAGGGTCACGATCGATATACGGGAGGTGCCCGTCAAACAGGCGCTGAACCTGCTGCTGCTCAACCAGCCCGTTGGTTTTACCATGGAAGGGCAGAAGATCGTCATCCGCCCCATGGTGACGCCCGTTACCGCGGCAGATACCACTTTCCCCGTGAGCGGGGTGGTGACCGACGAGAAAGGGGCGCCGCTGCCCGGGGTGACGGTCCGCGTGCATAACACCTCCATTGGCACCACATCCAACGGCGACGGCCGGTACAGCCTGCGGGCGCCAGGCAAGAGCGCGCAATTGGTTTTCAGTATTTTAGGTTATACTTCCCGCACCCTCGGCACCAGCGGCGGCACGCTCGACGTGCAGTTGTCGCTGTCCGAAACTTCCCTCACCGAAACTGTTGTGGTGGGCTACGGCACCCAGAAGAAAGCGGTGGTGACCGGGGCGATTTCGTCCGTCCGCGCCAAAGACCTGGAGAACATGCCCATCAACCGGGTGGAGCAGGCGCTGCAGGGCCGCACTTCCGGCGTGATCATCGCTTCTAATTCCGGCCAGCCGGGCTCTGCGGCCACGGTGCGCATCCGCGGCCTCACCACTTTCAATAACAACAACCCGCTCTGGGTAGTGGATGGCGTTGTAGTCGACAACGGCGGCATCGGCTTCCTCAACCAAAACGATATCGAATCCATCCAGGTGCTGAAAGACGCGGCCTCCCAGGCGATTTACGGCGCCCGCGCCGCGGCCGGGGTTATCCTCATCACCACCAAGAAAGGCCGCGCCGGCAAGCTGCAGATCGGTTACAACGGGTATTACGGTGTGTCGCAGCCTGCCCGCAAGCTTAAACTCATGGATGCACGCGAATATGCGACCATGATCAACGAAGCAAACGTGAACGACGGCAAGGCGCCCGTGTATAACGATCCCGCGGCTTTGGGCAAAGGGAGTGACTGGCAGTCGACCATCTTCAACAACAGCGCCGTTCGCCAGAACCACGAACTGAGCATCAGCGGCGGCAGCGAGAAATCGACATTCTATACATCCTTCGGTTTCCTCAACCAGGAGGGCATCGTGGCCAGCGACATTTCCAACTACAAACGCTTCAACGCACGTATCAATTCGACCTATAAAATTACCCCCTGGCTGACGTTCGGGGAAAATATCGGGTATTCGTACGATAAATCGGTTGGCCTGGGCAACACCAACTCCGAGTTCGGTGGCCCCCTCAGCTCCGCGATCAACCTCGACCCCATCACGCCCATCGTGGAAACCGATCCGGCCAAAGCCAATGCCAGTCCGTACGACAAACCCACCGTGCGCCGCAACGCACTGGGTCAGCCTTACGGCATTTCGCCGATCGTGACCCAGGAAATGACCAACCCGCTGGCCTACATTTCCACGCGCCTGGGCAACTACAACTGGAGCCACAATATCGTGGGGAACGTTTACCTGGAAGCCGAACCAATAAAAGGCCTGAAAGCGCGCTCTTCCGTAGGTTCCAAGCTGGCGTTCTACGGGCATGAGGCATTTACGCCCAAGTTCCTGCTGAACTCCTCCACGGAACAAACGATCGCGATTTTCAACCGCGGCATCAATAATATTTTCTTCTGGAATATCGAGAATACACTGTCTTACACCCGCGAGCTCAACCTCCACACGGCCACCGTGCTGGTAGGGCAGGGCGCTTACAAGGAAGGCGGCGCGCGGAGCACGGAAATTTTCTTCGACGACGTGCCGGCGCTCACTTTTGATGAAGCATCGTTCAACTACAAAGTGGCCAAGGAAAAGCGCAGGGCCGAAGGCGGCGAGGGGATCGATCACCTCGTGTCTTCCCTCTTCGCAAGGCTGAACTATAATTATGATGAGAAGTACCTGGTGGAAGGGATCATCCGCCGTGACGGATCCTCCCGATTTGGCGCCAACAAGAAATACGGTGTTTTCCCCTCATTCTCGCTCGGATGGGTCCCCAGCCGCGAAAACTTCTGGCCGCAAAATAACGTGGTGGACCTGCTCAAGATCCGTGGCGGTTACGGCGTAGTCGGCAGTGACGCCATCACCGATTTTGCGTACCTGCCCACCATCGGCAGCGGCCGCGATTATACTATCGGCAGCGGCGGCACCATCGGCGAAGGCTCCAGTCCCAACGCCCCGGCCAACCCCGATCTGAAATGGGAAGAAACGCATCAGACCAATATCGGTTTCGAAGCTTATCTCTTTAAAAGATTAAACGTACAGTTTGATTGGTTCAGGAAGAATACGAAAGACATCCTCATGACCAGGCGCCTGCCCTGGTACGTAGGCTCCGTAAGTGATCCGGCCGCCAATATCGGTGGCATGGAAAACGCCGGAGTAGAACTGGAGCTGTCGTATAACCAGGAGTTCGGAGATTTTAATCTCAACGTGGGTGGTAACGTAAGCTATATGAGAAACAAGGTAACTAACCTCGGCGAAAACCGGCAGTTCCTGTATCTCGGCTCCGCATCGTTCCAGAATATGGGTAATATCACCCGCGCGGAAATCGGGCGTCCGTTTAACGCATTTTACATGTTCGAGCACCTGGGGATATTCCAGAACCAGTCGGAGATCGATGCATATGTGAATAAGAACGGAGGGAAGATCCAGCCGAATGCAAAACCGGGCGATTTCAAATGGAAAGATATCAACGGCGACGGGCAGATCAACGACGACGACCGCGATTACATCGGCAATCCCACGCCGAACTGGACGTACGGGATGACCGTCAACGCCGCTTACAAGAATTTCGACCTGGTGATCTTCGGCCAGGGTGCGGCGGGCAACCAGATTTTCCAGGGGCTGCGCAGGCTCGATATCCTGAATGCCAACTGGCAGAATAAATCCCTCAACCGCTGGCATGGCGAAGGCACTTCGAACACTCATCCCCGCATGACTTTCGACGATCCCAACGATAACTATTCGCGCGGGTCGCAGTTCTATCTCGAAGACGGTGATTATTTCCGTTTTAAGATCATTCAGCTCGGATATACGCTCCCTACGCACCTGGTGAAAAAGGCAGGTTTCGAAAGGGTGCGCGTGCATGTGATGGGCGAAAACCTGTTCACTTTCACGAAATACACCGGCTACGATCCCGAAATCGGCGGCGGCATCCTGAGTATCGACCGCGGTATTTATCCGCAGGCGCGCACATTTATGTTCGGCCTGAATTTTACCTATTAATCGCAAAACGAAAGACTGACACATGAAAGCGAAATATTTTCCCATCATATGCGCGCTGGCGGCCGGTGTTACCCTGGCTTCCTGCGCCGACAGCTGGCTGGACCCCGAAATGCGGGGCACCAACCTGGAATCCAATTTCTATAAAAACGAAGAAGAAGCTTTTAAAGGACTTGTGGCCGTATACGATGTGGTAGGCTGGCAGGGCGGGGGATACGTGACCCGTACGGGAATGGCCGATGCAGCGTCCGATGACCATCATGCCGGCGGCGGCGGCGCCAGCGACGTGAAT
>NZ_CALNBI010000147.1 GCF_937874145.1 uncultured Chitinophaga sp.
AGCGGTACGCCGCCTGCCGCGATTTTCCATATCCCAACAAACCCAACGCCGGCACATACGCATGCCAATTCCCTCCCCTATCCTGGAACAATAACCCGGCAGCCCGTACGCGGCTCCCCACCGGCCCCTCGTGTACTATGCGCATCGTCTTCATAAAACGGAATTCAGCAATACCGGATGTGAATGGTAAAATGTTCTGATCCCAAAACTAGGGGGAAAGATGGTCATGGCGAGGAAAAAAGGGTGAGGATATCTCAGAGTTAACGACAATATCTCCGAAAAACGAAGATTGTGTAGTATTTTGATTGCATGAAAAGATTTATGACGCTATTCCTCGCCGCTTTCACCTGGTTACAGTCGCATGCGCAGGACCGCAGCATCCAGGTCATGACGTTCAACATCCGCATGAACACACCTAAAGACAGCATCAACGCCTGGCCCAACCGCAAGGACCGCCTCGCCTCCCAGATCCTTTACCATCGCCCTGCACTCCTCGGCGTACAGGAAGCCCTCTGGGAACAAATGCTCGACCTCAACAACGCACTCCCGCAATACAAATACCTCGGCGTAGGCCGCACCGACGGCGACAAGAAAGGCGAATTCTCCGCCATCTTCTACGACACCACCCGCGTCAAACTCCTCGAATCCCACACCTTCTGGCTCTCCGAAACACCCGATAAAGCAGGCGCCAAAGGATGGGACGCCGCCATCGAACGCATCGTCTCCTACGGCAAATTCCGCGACAGAACCACCGGCAAAATATTCTACCACTTCAATACCCACTTCGACCACATGGGCAAAATCGCCCGCCGCGAAAGCGCTAAACTCCTTATCGAGAAAGTAGCCGCCATCTCCGGCAAACTGCCCGCCGTGGTAACCGGCGACTTCAACGCCACGCCCGGCGACGAGCCCATCCGCGTGATCGTGGACGCGCAAAACCCGCTTCACCTCACCGACGCCAAAGCCATCAGCCAGACGCCGCACTACGGCCCCACCGGCACTTTCAACGGCTGGCGCGCCCACGAAACCAGCAGCGAGCCCATCGATTACATCTTCCTCAATGGCCCCTGGAAAGTGCTGCAACACGCCACCATTTCCCAAACCTGGAAAGGCCTCTTCGCTTCCGACCACTTCGCCGTGATCGCAAAACTCCAGCTGTAATACAATACGCTCAAATACAACAGGGGCGGGCCTTGCACAGGTCCGCCCCTTTTTTTTACGCATAAAAAAACGAGCCGGGTTTGCGGCTCGTTTTTCTTTTATACAGGTAAAATTTACTACTCTTTCGTTACACGGGTAGGCGTGTCCTTCCCGCTCACGATCGTGCCGGAGCTCACCGCGATGGCGCTGATGATGTCGGCGATATTCTGCATGTCGAGCGATTCGATCTCATCGTCTACACTGTGGTACAGCTTATCCTTGTCGATCTGCGTGGTGGAAATGGTATGCGCGGGCACGCCGAGCTTGGCCAGCATGGCATTGTCGGACCGGTAAAACAGCTGCTGCTCCGGATAGGGATCCGGGTGGAATTGGAACGCCGAGCCCTCCAGGTTGCGTTGCAGGATCGGACCGAAATCCGAACGCTCGAAACCCGTGATGAACGCGCTGTTGCGGCCAAACTTGGATTCCTTCCCGATCATTTCGATGTTGAACATGGCCACTACCTGGTCGGGATTTACTTCCCGTGAAAAATACCGGGAACCAAAACCGCCGATCTCTTCGGCCGTAAAACAGGCGAAAATCACCGTGCGCTCCGGCGGATGCTGTTTGAAGTGGCGCGCCAGCAGGATCACCGCCGTGATGCCGGAAGCATCATCGTCCGCGCCATTGGCGATACTGTCGCCCGCAACGGGTTTCAGGACGCCGATATGATCGTAGTGGCCGGAGAAGATCACGTATTCATCGGGCTTGCTGCTGCCGCGGATCAGGCCCACCACGTTGTGGAGCGCTTTGGCGCCGGGCACGAGGCTGAGCGAGTCTGCCGGGTAAATCGTCCGGCTTTTCATGGCGAAAGGCTGGCGGTAGCTGGCGGCGCCGGGCAGTTTCTCCAGGCCGGCCTTTTCAAATTCGGATTCAATGAAAAGGGACGCCTTCTCGATGCCGGGCGTGAAGGTTCCGCGGCCCATCATGCTGTCGGCGGCGAGCGTGGAAATAATGCGGCGGACCTCGTTGACGTCGGTCTGCTGCGCCGAAGCACCCAGGCTGGCGGAAAGCAACAGCATGGCTAACATAATTTTTCTGGACATAGGCAGATGAAAGATTTGCCTAAAAATAAACGATATTCATATCCTCGCCAATTTCTCATTATTTTTGACGCTGAAAGGCAACAAACACACATGTCCAATCCAAACCTAAGACCAGATGAACAAAGGATGAGCGCTGCCGAGAAGGAATTCGAGAACAGCATCCGGCCGCGGGAGATCATGGATTTTTCGGGGCAGGACCAGATCATCGAAAATCTGAAAGTGTTCATCAAAGCGGCGAAGATGCGCGACGAAGCGCTCGATCATATACTTTTCCATGGTCCTCCGGGCCTGGGGAAAACGACCCTTTCCCGCATCGTGGCCAACGAGCTCGGCGTGAATATCCGGGAAACGTCGGGCCCGGTGATCGAAAAGCCCGGCGACCTCGCCGGCCTGCTCACCAACCTCGAAGAGCGCGACGTACTGTTTGTGGACGAAATCCACCGCCTCAGCACCGTTGTGGAAGAATATCTCTACTCCGCCATGGAGGACTACCGGATCGATATCATGATCGACTCGGGCCCCAATGCGCGGTCGGTCCAGATCAACCTGCACCCTTTCACGCTGGTGGGCGCCACCACGCGCTCGGGCCTTCTCACCGCCCCGCTGCTCAGCCGCTTCGGCATCAAAAGCCGCCTCGAATATTATACGGCTGAAGTATTACAGCGCATTCTCTGGCGCGCCGCCGGCCTCCTCGGCACCAAAATAACTTCCGATGCCGCCATGGAAATCGCCCGCCGCAGCCGCGGCACACCGCGTATCGCGAACGGATTGCTCCGCCGCGTGCGGGACTTTGCGCAGGTGATGGGCAACGGCACCATCGATCTCGGCATCGCGCAATTCAGCCTCAAAGCCCTCAGCGTCGACGAATATGGCCTCGATGAAATGGATAACCGCATCCTTTCCACCATCATAGACAACTTCAAAGGCGGCCCGGTTGGCATCACAACCATCGCAACGGCCGTTGGCGAAGAACCGGGAACGCTTGAAGAAGTCTACGAGCCTTTCCTCATACAGGAAGGTTTTATCAAACGTACGCCCCGCGGCCGCGAGGTCACCGAGAAGGCATATACCCATCTCGGCCGGAACCCCAACAGCCGGGGTTCCAACTTGCTCTTCCCTTAAATAACTGATTATCAAATACAAAAGGCCGGTTGAAACGATCAACCGGCCTTCTTCATTATATATACTGGCATTAATCTTTCACCACGAGGCGGAAGCCGTTGCCATGGATGTTCACGATTTCGATGTTGGAATCGTCTTTCAGGTATTTCCGGAGTTTGGCGATGTACACGTCCATGCTACGACCGTTGAAGTAGGTGTCGCTGCCCCAGATTTTTTTGAGGGCCACTTCGCGGGGGAGCAGGTCGTTTTTGTGCTCGCAAAGCATGTGCAGCAGCTCGTTTTCCTTGGGCGACAGCGTATGCGAGTCCGCGCCTTTGGTGAGGGTGCGCAGGCGGGAGTTGAACTGGTATTGCCCGATTTTGAACTCGAACTGTTCTTCTTCCTTATTATTCAGTTCCTGGTTACGTTTCAGGATCGCTTTGATTTTCAGCAGCAGCAGTTCGGAGTCGAAAGGCTTGGAGATGTAGTCGTCGGCGCCCAGCTTATAACCCTGGATGATATCTTCCTTCATGGTTTTGGCGGAGAGGAAAAACAGGGGGATATCCGGATCCACGTCCCGGATTTCTTCCGCCAGCTTGAACCCGTCCATATTGGGCATCATGATGTCGAGCAGGCAGATGTCGAACTTGTCCCGACGGAAGGCTGCGAGCGCGAGGATACCGTCCCGGCAGAGCTCGACGTCGTAGTCGTTGAGTTCCAGGTAGTTTTTTAATACCATCCCGAGGTTGGTATCGTCTTCGGCCAGCAGGATCTTGGGTTTGCGTTCTTCCATATGTAAAATTGATTGTGTCTGAAACAAATATAACAGATAAAGGCGATTCCGGTTCGGCTTTAACGTTTCTTTACCAGGGAGGAGAGCGCCCAGCGGAGGTTGGAGAAGCTGATCATGTCTACTTTAATGCTGCCAACTGAAATGGGGCTATCGACCCGCAGGGGAATTTTATTCGCATCATCGCTTACCCACACGGTCATTTTTTCCCCGCCTTCGAAGATGGTGCCTTTGATGAGGAGGGGTTTGAATTTGATGGCGCGGAAGGTGCCGTAGCGGGTTTCCACTTGTTCTTTGCCGATGTACCGGATATAGATGTCGAATACTTCATCGTCGAGGAACATGGAGAACGGGATCTTGTCGCCCGGTTTGTATTTATTGAAGTCGATGTTGCGGGCGTAGTAGATCGACGAGATCACGTCCTGTATGCAGGCGGGCACTTTGAAGGTGCCGTTGGTGCTGGTGGCGGTGTTGTTGTCGCGGTTGAAGCCGACGTTGTTGTATTTTTTGTAGCCGCCTTCGTTGATGTTGCGGATGAAGCGGATGGGGAGCAGGGTGGCGGTGTCGATATAGCTTTCGTAGCGGTCGCGGACTTTGAAGAACCAGTCGTAGGAGCGATAGGTTTTGCCGTCGCCCACAACGTGGTAGGCGTCTTTACCGTTGTATTTAACGAGGGTGGTATTGAAAGTGGCTTCCCCGGCGCCGACGAACATGCTGCCGAGGTTGTAGAATACTTTCATCGTGAGGGATTCGCCAGCTTTGAAGCTGGTATTGACGATACCGCAGAAGTTATCCTGCGCCCTGGGGGAGGCGGGGTACAACAACAGGCCGCAAAGCAACAGTAAAACATACTTCATCGAACGATCGCTATTTATCTCTGAAAATCTTCACGCCGAGGAGCAGCACGGAGCCGATGGCGGCGGGCAGCACCAGGTTGATCAGCCATATGGCCACGGTGGCGGCCAGGATGCCTGCGGCGTTGGCGCTGAGGAGGCCCAGGAAGTGGAGGCTGACGCTACCCCGGAGGCCGATCTCTGCGATGGCCACGGTGGGGATCACTGCCATGACGAGGTATATTACACTGATCATGAAAAACCCTTCCCACCACACAAATGCAACACCCAACGCATATAATAAAATCAAATACTGTGCCGTAAACACGATATACCGGATGGCGCTCAGGTACAGCAGGGTCCGTAATTCCGCCGGCGAATACCGGACGATCACCATGATGAACACCTTCACCTTGCGCAGCCACTTCACCCGGTCGACCAGCGAAATAATGATCCTCAGCCGAAAATAAAGGAATAAAACGGTGGCGCAAACCAGAATGAGTAAACCAAGCGTTAATTTTTCCCTAAAACCCGGGGCGGAGGAAAGCTGGCCGGTAACGTCGAAGCGGCTGACATAGAAAAGGCCTCCCGCGAGGCCGAAGAGCAGTGTGGCGATGATCTGGGAAAAGCTGCCGACGATGGTGGCGGCGATGGATTTGAGTTTGCTGGCGTTGCTGAGGTACAGCATCCGGCCGCCGTATTCGCCGATGCGGTTGGGTGTGCTCACCGAAACCGAAACCCCTGTGAGGATGGCCCCGAAGGCCCTTCGGAAGGGCACCTGCTCGAGGGGGCGCACCAGGATCTGCCATTTCCGCGCCTCGATGCCCCAGTTCACCAGCATCATCAGCATCACCATCAGCAAAAGCACCCATCCCCTGTCGGCTATCATCTCCCGGATATGCGCCCAGGCCGCCGGAAGGTTTTCCTGGTGCCGGATCTGCCGGACGATCGCAAAGGTTAACCAGGTGAACAGGGCGCCGCCGAGGACGTAATTGAGGATTATTTTGGTACTTTTGTTCAGACTTCTTCGAATTTTGGCAAAAATAGGCTCCGCTTGGCAAACAATACAAAAATAATTCTCGGGATCGACCCCGGAACCATTATCATGGGCTACGGCCTCATCGCCGTGAAAGGCCAGCAAGTGGAGATCATCAAAATGGATGTGCTCAAGCTCAACCCGAAAAAAGACCACTACGAAAGATTGCAGGCGATCCACGACCGGATGAACAAGATCATCCTGGAACACAAACCTGTTTGTTGCGCCATCGAGGCGCCTTTCTTCGGTAAAAACGTGCAGTCGATGCTCAAACTGGGCCGGGCCCAGGGGGTGGCGATCGCCACGGCCATGCAGGCGGGGCTTACGGTGGCGGAATATTCGCCCAAGAAAGTGAAGCAATCGATCACCGGCAACGGCAACGCCAATAAAGAACAGGTATGGCAGATGCTCCAGCGCATCCTCAAATTCACGGAAGTGCCCGAATACCTCGATGCTACCGATGCCCTGGCGGTGGCAGTCTGCCATCATTTCCAGGACAGCAGCCCGCTTGTAACCACCGGTAAATCAAAAGGGTGGGACAAATTCCTGCAGCAGCATCCCGAAAGGCTCGCTCGCCCGTAGCCGGGTTTTGAACATAATCCGGCCGGCCGATGTTTGTTAATTGAGAAATTGTCCTTATTTTGAACTGAAATAAGGCTAAAGTGCCCTGAAATAGTACCGCGGGGCACAAACAAGTGTTACTAATGAAATTTAATACCTCACCCCTAATTTTTTTCGTAGATGGATACGAAGGCTAGAATTTTACTAGTAGAGGATGATTATAACCTGGGTGCTATTACCAAAAAACGTTTGGAAGAATCCGGATACGAAGTGACGCACTGCTCCGATGGAGAAATAGCCTGGAAAACGTTTCAAAAAAGCCTGTACGATATATGTCTGCTCGATGTGGTGATGCCAAAGAAAAATGGCTTCGAACTGGCCCGGCAGATCCGTCAGAAAAACGACCTGATCCCTATCCTGTTCCTCACTTCCAAGTCGCAGGACGAAGACAAGATCAGCGGTTTCAAGCACGGAGCGGACGACTACGTTACCAAGCCCTTTTCCATGCAGGAGCTCCTGCTGCGCATCGAAGTGTTCCTCAAACGCACGCGCCCGCTGAATGCGGATAAGCGCACCACCTATACCGTTGGCAAAATCACCTTCGATTACGGCGAACTGAAACTGATGGACAGCGCCGGCAAACTGAAAGCGACCCTTACCCAGAAAGAGGCCGACTTACTGAAATTTTTCTGTGAGAATGCCAACAAGACCCTCAAGCGGGAAGAGATCCTGTATCATGTGTGGGGGAAAGACGACTATTTCCTGGGCCGCAGCATGGATGTTTTCATCACCAAAATCCGCAAGCACTTCGTCGACGATAAGGACGTGAAGCTGGAAACGCTTCACGGCATCGGGTTTAAGTTTTACGTACCTACGCTTTAGGCGTTACGCTCCAGTTCCGCAATGATTTTTTCCTGGATCGCCTTGAATTCCTCAGGCTGCAGTTTCAGCTTGGGGCGGGTGAAGTTGAGATCGTCTGCCGAGTTGATCGGTACCAGGTGCATGTGCGCATGCGGCACTTCCAGCCCCATTACGCTGATCCCAACGCGGTTGCAGGGCATCACGGCTTCAATCGCCTTCGCGATGGGGCGCGCGAAAAGCAGCCATTCCGCTAGGTATGCATCATCCACATCAAAGAATTTATCGGTTTCCGTTTTGGGAATGATGAGGGTGTGCCCCTCCATCATGGGGAAGATGTCGAGGAAAGCGAAGAACCGGTCGTTCTCCGCGATCTTGTAGCTCGGGATTTCTCCTTTGATGATTTTTGAGAAGATAGTCATGGGACGGGTATGCTTTAGCTCGGTATAAAACTACAATTTTTGGCATAAAAAAAGGCCCCCTTGCGCGGGGGCCTCCGTATACATTGCCGCCGCTTTTACACGGTGATATGATCGATCTTGAAACGGATCTTGCCGTTGGGAGCCACCACATCGGCCTCGTCGCCTACCTTCTTGCCCAACAGGCCCTTGCCGATGGGAGAAGTAACGGAGATCTTGCCCAGCTTCAGATCGGCTTCCTTTTCGGATACCAGCTGATAGGTGGTCGTTTTCTTATTGGCCAGATTGGTGATGGTCACTTTACAGAGAATCGATACTTTGGAAGTATCGATCGAATCGGCTTCCACCACACGCGCTGTGGCGATGGCGTTTTCCAGCACGGCGATTTTGGCTTCATGAAGGCCCTGCGCTTCCTTCGCCGCATCATATTCGGCGTTCTCTTTCAAATCTCCTTTCTCACGCGCTTCGGAAATCGCCCGCGCAATCTCAGCCCTTCCTTTGGTCTTGAGTTGCGTAAGCTCATCCCGCATTTGTTCAAGGGTCTCCTTGGTAACGTAATTTACGCCAGACATACCTGAATGTTTTTATGGGACAGAAAAAAAAATTAACGTCCTCGCTTGCGCAAAGACGTCAATCCAGTATCAGTATTGCAAATATAACTTTTTTTCATTCCGATCCTCCCCCGCATTCAAATATTAAAATGCATAATATGGAGGCTTTCTCCTATGCTACAAGCCGAGTTTTTCCAGCGTAACCTTCGCCATTTTGATGCTCGCCTCGTGGCTGTAACCCGCGATGTGCGGGGTTATCACGGCGCGGGGATGCGCCAGGAGATATTGGAACTCCGCTTTCTCGGTTTCATTGAATGTTTCCAGCTTCTCGTTTTCCAGCACGTCGAGCGCGGCGCCTGCCAGCGCACCGTTTTCCAGCGCCTGCACCACGTCGGCCGTTTTCACCACCTTGCCGCGTGAAGTGTTCAGCAGGTATACCGGTTTGTGGAATGATTGAAAGAATGACATGTTCCCCAGGTGCCGCGTTTCCTCGGTCAGCGGCAGGTGCAGGCTCACGATGTCCGCCTCGCGGTACAGGTCTTCCAGCGTAGCTTCCTGCACGAATTCGTCGCTGAACCCGGTTTTATATTTATCGTAAGCGAGGATTTTCACGCCGAACCCGCGGAGCCTTTGTGCAAACGCGCCTCCGGTATGCCCGAATCCGATAATGCCCACGGTGCGCCCGCCCAGCTCCCAGGCCCGGTTGCCGTCGCGCTCCCAGATGCCCTGGCGCAGCTCCAGGCTGCTCTTCAGCAGGTTGTGCATCAGCATCACCAGCATGCCCACCGCCTGCTCGCCCACGGTATCGCGGTTACCTTCGGGGCTGCTGGCCAGCCGGATGCCTTTCTGCGCGGCATACGCCGTATCGATCAGTTCCATCCCCGATCCGAGGCGCCCGATCCATTCCAATTGCGAAGCCCGGTCCAGCATCGCCTTGTCGACCTTGATGCGCGTAGTCACAATGAGCCCGGAAGCCCCGTGAATAGCGGCCATCAGCTCGTCGTAGGTGATGGAAGGACGGTAGTCCACCGCAAACCCTTTCGCCTGTAATTCGTTGATCAGATATTCGTGTACTTTGGCCGTGATGATGACTTGCTTGCTCATAACATTTGTTCGGTGAGGGCTACGAAATCAGCTACCGTGAGCTCTTCCGCGCGTTTCGTAAATATGGGTTCCTGTAAGAATTCTTTTTTGAACAGTCCTTTCAGCGGGTTGCGCAATTGCTTGCGGCGCTGCCCGAAAGCGGTTTTCACCAGCAGGGTGAATTTTTTCCAGTCCTTCACTTCATACGGTTTTTCGAGCCGTGTGCAGCGGATGACGCCGGATTTCACTTTGGGCGGCGGGTTGAAGCAGTTTTCATGCACATCGAAAAGATATTCGATCCGGTATTCGGCCTGGAGTAGCACACTGAGGATGCCGTAATCCTTGTTGCCGTGCCCTGCCGCGATGCGTTGCGCCACTTCTTTCTGGAACATGCCTACCACGAGGGGCACCTGCTCCTTCCATTCCAGCACGCGGAACATGATCTGGGTGGAAATGTTGTAGGGAAAATTGCCAATGATGGCGAAAGGCCCGGCGAAAGGCGCCTGCATTTCCAGGAAGCTTTCGTTGATGAGCTTGCCCTGGATGGCGGGGTACGTCTTTTCGAGGTACTGTACTTTCTCCGTATCGAGCTCCACGGCTTTGAAGGTCACGTCCGGGATTTCCAGCAGGTATTTGGTGATGGCCCCGGCGCCGGGGCCCACTTCCAGCAGCTGCATGCCCGGGGTAACGGGCAATGCCTCCACGATCTGGCGGCACATGTTCTCATCTTTGAGGAAATGTTGGCCTAATGACTTCTTTAGCGTATACATGGAACAGAATAAGCCGCAAAATTAAGGAATCCCCGGCAGTTTGCCCCCGGGGGCCTATCTCTCAACTATAACACGTATATTTGTTGCCTATTTCGGATTACTCATGAGCTCAGTTAACGCACATACGCATCGCCCCGTGATCGGGATCTCCGCGGGAGACCTGAACAGCATCGGCCTGGAGATCATCATCAAAACTTTCACCGACAACCGGATGCTGGAATTGTGCACCCCTGTGGTGTTCGCTTCCAACAAAGCGATCAATTTCTACCGGAAACTGCTCAACGAGAACAACTTCAACTATCAGAGCATCAAGGACTTCAGCAAGCTGAACCCCAAACAGGTAAGCGTTTTCAACTGCTGGGAGGAAGAAGTGCTGATCACGCCCGGCGTCCTGAACGAAACCGGCGGAAAATACGCCGCCCGCTCCCTCGCCGTAGCCGTGGAAAGCCTGAAAGCACGCGATATCGAAGGACTTGTAACCGCTCCGATCCACAAAAAGAACATCCAGTCGAAGGATTTCGACTTTACCGGCCACACGCCTTACCTCCGCAACGCCTTCAACAGCAAAGACGTGCTCATGTTCATGACGGCGGACAATATGCGCATCGGCCTGCTCACCGAGCATGTGCCCGTGTCGGAAGTGGCTAAATATGTGACGAAAGAAAATATCCTCTCCAAGATCGCCATGATGAAAGAAAGCCTCGTGCGCGATTTCGGGATCGACAATCCGCGCATCGCCGTGCTGGGCCTCAACCCGCACGCCGGCGACGAAGGGCTGATCGGCAACGAGGAAATCCAGCAGATCGCTCCGGCCATCCGCGAAGCCAAACAACGCGGCACCCTCACCTTCGGCCCCTACAGCGCCGATGCCTTCTTTGCCCGCGAAATGTACACGAAATTCGACGGCGTACTGGCCATGTACCACGATCAGGGCCTCATCCCCTTCAAATCCCTCGCCAGCGGCGAAGGCATCAATTACACCGCCGGCCTCCCCATCGTGCGCACCTCGCCCGACCACGGCACCGCCTTCGATATCGCAGGTAAAAACGTGGCCGACGAAGCCTCCTTCCGGCAAGCCGTTTTCTCCTGCCTCGATATCATCGCGCAGCGGAGAGAATACGCGGAAAACACCCGCAATCCCCTGAAGAAAACGGAAATCGCGTCCGAAAGAGGCGCCGTGTAAGACTCAGAGGTAAAAGGCGGTCATCTCCATAAAACCTTCCCCTTCTTCGTAGAACAGCTCATTGCGGCCGTTCAGTTTGAATTCTATGTCCTGCAGCGAGTCCACCCCGGCCACATCGCCGTGCAGCAGCTCCACCATGCGGAAAATTTCCCGGCGTTCGTACTGGTAAGTAATTCCCCCGATAAATTGCTCGATGCGCGCCTTCAGCTCCAGCAGCATGGGCCTCCCGGCGGCGGGCACTTTATGCGGTGGCAACATGTAATCCATGAACACCACGTTGGTCTTGTTCGGCGTCCGGAAAAGCTGCATTGTATTGAGGAACAGTTCGTCCGGGATATAGTGGATGACGCCCTCGAAAAGGACGATAGCGGGATGTTCGGTGGAATACCCCGCATCCCGGAGCTTTTCCAGCAGATGCAGGGTATCCGTTATATCCGCCTGAATAAAATGCAGGGCCGGTTCCCCCGGCAGCAGCCGGGCGTACAGCGAGGACTTGGCGGGCATATGCACCGCATCCACCTCAAAAATCTCACTGATGGCCGCGCGGTGATGTTCCAGCAACCAGAGCGATACCGGGTCGAGCCCGGCGCCAAGCACAACTACCTGCACGGGCCTGCCGTCTTGCAGGTGCGTTTCCAGCAAATGGCGGATAAATCGCTTGCGGTACAACACCACCGTCGTGAAATGCGGCCAGGCGCCCTGAATTCCGGAGGCAAGCTCCTGTACGTCGCCGAAATCTATCAGGCCGTAAAACCTGCCGGCAAGGCCGGAGTCGTACAATGACCGGGATTGCAGCAATACGAGTGCTGCAGTGGGCGCCACTTTCAGTTTGTGATCCAGCAGTTCCATCGCGTGTCCTTTAAGGGTTATCAAAACCGCCCCGGGCGGACGTTAAAGATAACACGCGGCGCTGCACCGGCCCGTCAGTTGCAAAACGAATACCGGTCAGGATTTGCGGCCGGTGTGGAAGTAAGTCTGGATGGATTTGACGTAGTTCTGGAATGCCGCGGAACCTTTTCCCGTGATGCGGCAGATGGTTTGGGGGTAATTATCTTTGAACTGCTTCGTGACCTCGATGTATTCCGCTTCCTTCAGCTTGTTGATCTGCACGCTGAGGTTGCCCGCCGTAGCGTTGGTCATCTCTTTCAAGGCGGTAAATTCCGCTTCTTTCTCGCGCATCAACACCGACATTACTGCCAGCCGCAATTGCGAATGTAAAACCGGGTCCAGCTCTTTAAACACGATCACGATTGTTTGGATTACAAAAAATAATTACGGGCGGAATATGCGTTCCGCCCGTAAAATATAAAAATCACGGCATTTTCAGGAGTTCTTTCGTATAGGCTTCTCCCCAGCGCGGCGAAATGCTGCTTTCCGGTTTGAAGGCGGAGAACTTTTGCAAAGCCACGTTCAACAGTTCTTTCCCTTTGGTTTTGCTGCCGCCGAAAGCTTCGGGCGTAAACATGAGGTTTTGGCCGGCCAGTAAATACACGCGGGGATTCCCGGGATTTTGCTGCTTCGCTTTATCCAGCAGTTCCGCGGATTCGGCGCCGTATTTGGCGCCACGGGTCATGGGGTCTACCGCGATGCGGGAAACGGCAATAAGCGACAGCAGGCATGACAGTTCGGAATCCTCACCTTTCAGGGCTACAGCTTTCTCCGCCATGAGCGAGGCTTTATCGGCGATAGGGTCGACTTTCGTTTTGTCCTCCGTCATAAATGCCTCGTTCACCAGGCAGTAGGCGGCGTAGTAATAAGGAAGCCACTGCGTTTTCTCCGCTTCGGCGATGCGCTCGAAAGTGTTGCCCAGGGCTTTGAGGGACGCGGGGTTGAAGGTGCCTGCACTATCCAGCAAGCGCACCTGTTGCTGCATGGCGGCTTCGTAGCGGTCTTGCCCGTGGGCCGCCAGCACGGCTAAAAGCAGGAAGTAAGTGATGATAGATTTCATATTGTCGGATTAAAGGGTTGATGATGCACTATTATTGACGGTCGATCATTTCCTGGCGGCGGTCCATGCCAAAACTCATGAACATGCCGACGTACACGAATCTCGGCGCCATGGGCTCCACCACGCGGCGGCGGAGCTTGTCGGCCGAATAACGGAAGCCGTATTGCTGCTCGTTGCCGATAGCATTGGTAAGCGTAAGCACGAACACGGTGAACGCTTTGCCCACGGTGGTCAGGTAGTTGATGTTAAGGCTGAGCGTATTGAGGTTGCGCGTGCGGTCGGCCATGAACTCGTTTGGCGGACGGTTCGGGTTGAAGTACGGCCGGCCGGTGGCGAACGAATAGGTGGCGCCCAGGTTTAGTTGCCAGGCGGGAATAAAGTGCTTGTAAACGAGCGTGGCGGTGTGTTCCGCCGCAAAATCGGGGCGCACTTCGTACGGGAAATTCAGGTGGTCGCGCTTGGTGTCCAGCCAGGAATAGGAAATCCAGTAATCGGCGTTTTTAATCAGCTTCTTGTCGCGCCAGAAAAGTTCCGCTCCTTTCGCATAGCCCTTACCGTTATTGTTATAATCGGGAACCGTCTTGATGAGATCGTGATATTGTTTATAGAATATTTCCGTCCTGAAAACGCGGAACTGCGAAATATGCTGGTAGCTGGCTATGTAATGCGTGGCACGCATGTAGCCGAGGTTTTGACCGAATCGCAGGTATTGCTGTTCCGGTTTCTGGTAGAATTCACCATATGCGAGTGCCACCTGGCTTTTGGCGTCCACTTTATACGCAATGGAAGCGCGCGGCGCGATGTTGGGGGACCGCAGCAGCGAGGAATACTCGTACCGCGCGCCCAGCCGGCCCACGAACCGCGGCGTGAAGTACACATCCGCTTCCGCGAAAGACGCGGTGTAGCTATCCACGAACTCGCCATCGAACTGGTTGAAGCGCGAAGCTTCCGTGGCGTACTGATATTCGCTGCCGAGGCGGAGCACCGAAAACTTACCCATGTTTTTCGACAGCACGGCCCGGAATTGCGTGAGGTCCTGCCGCGTCCGGATGCGGGTGGGCTCAGGCAGCTTGCCGATGGTGTCCATGTTGATGCGGTCGCGGTTGGTGCTGTAAGATGTGCCCAGCTGGAGTTTCCAGCCTTTGCCCAGGCTTTCGCGCCACGAAACGTTGGTGTAGAGATAATGGTTCGTGAGGCGGAATTCTTCGTCGTACCCGGGATAATCGAGGCTTTCGCCGCGGAAGCCGAAGCGGCCGCGGCTGCCCATCACGAAGAATTTCAGCATACCCGTGCGGGAAGTTTTGATGCGGTAGTTCGCCGATCCGTTGAGGAATTCCGGCGCAACAACAGGGTCTTGTTTCTGCTTAACTATTCTGAAATACGGCCATAAGTTGACGTAATCCAACTCGATGCCGTAGCCTTTCTTTTTGTCTTTTGATAATTTATCGACGCCCACGGCCGGCCCCACGGACCCTATGCCCAGGGTGTACGACGAGCGCTCGGGCAAGTCCACCGATTCCAGGACGAGCGCGGAGCTGAGGCCCTGGCCGTATTGGGCGGAGTATCCGCCGCTGCTGAAGGTGGTGCCTTTGAAGAGGAATGGTGAGAAGCGGCCGCGCGCGGCGAAGTCGGGCATGCCGGAGGAGAAGGGGTTGCGGACGAGCATCCCGTCGATGAAGGTTTGTGTTTCGGCGCCGGTGCCCCCTCGCACGAAGAGCCCTTCCTTCTCTCCTACCTGCTGCGCACCGGGCAGGGTTTTGAGCGCGCTCACGATGTCGGCGTTGGCGCCGGCGGTGGTAACGATATCGAGGGGTTTGAGGACGGTGTTCTTCTTTTCGTCGCTGGCTTCGAAGCTGCCCGCGGAGATGGTCACCATTTTCAGTTCGTTCACGGTTTCTTTCAGGATGAGGATGAGGGCGGCGTTAGAAGAGAGGTCCGTTTTCACTTCGATGGAACCGAAGCCCGTCAGCGAAGCCGTGATCAGTCGTTCCCCTTTTTCCATGGTGGTAAAGGTGAAGCTGCCGTCTTTGGCGGAGGTAGCGCCGTCGTAAGACCCCACCAGCGAGATGTTCACGCCGGCCAGGGGCTTTTTCCGGGCATCGGTTACTTTGCCGGTGACCACCGTTTGCGCCTGCAGCGCCACGGGGAACAAGAAAATAATCAGGGGTAGGAATAGCTTGTACATATACGGTTAGGTCAGAATGATGGAACAAAACTAATTCAGTTTATTTTATAAACCAAATTATATCGCAAATATAATTACATGTTAAAACATATATCCGGATGGGATTTGCCAAGGCGATGAAGGGAGTGACACAACGGCGGCCCGGCCAGCGGCGAAAAGCCGGTAAATAAAAAACATTGCGGGAGTTCAGATCATCTTTACTGCGTTTCCCACAATGCAGACAGATGTGCACAAGAAGCCTGCATCGAAGTAAATAGCTGATGCATATTGCGTTTTGTCATGACGATGAAGGGAGCGACACAACGGCGTCCGGGCCGGCGGCGAAAAGATGGTAAATAAAAAACATTGCGGGAGTGCAGATGATGATCTTTACTGTGTTTTCCACAACGCAGACGGGTGTGCACAGTTGATGCATCCCCGGTGAAGCGCAACCGGAAAATCGGAGTTGCATTTTGCCATGGCGATGAAGGGAGTGACACAACGGCGGCCGGGGCAAGAATCCGGCGATGCAAAAAGCGCGGCCGGAAAACCAGCCGCGCGTTAACCTCAAAATCTAATCTATGACCGATGAATTACCGGAGTAATTCAATCCAACCTTTGAATTCACGCAGCCCCTGCGGAGATTTAAGCTGAAGGATATAATAATACGTGCCTTCGCTGAGGCCGTTGCCATCCCACTGGTTCTGGTAATCCTTCGACTGGTACACGAGGTTGCCCCAGCGGTTGTACACCATCAGCGCGGAGCCCGGGAACCGCTGAATGCCGGGGATCACGAACCTGTCGTTGCGGCCGTCGCCGTTCGGCGTGATCGTGTTGGGAATGAAAATCTCGTCGCCGGTGATGGGCGTTTCCTCCGTGCGGGCGGTATTATTCGCGAGGTCCGGATCGCGCTCGTTGCCCTGCGCCGAAGCTTCATTCACCAGGGAACCGCCGTTATTGATCCGCACTGTGAACCGCAATGTGGCCGAGGCGCCGTTCGCCAGCGAAGGCACGTTCCAGGTGATGCGGCCTTGTGATTCGGAAGCGTTGCCCGTGCTCGCTTCCATCGCTTCCAGGTTGCCGGTGTTGGCGCTGAGCACATCCGTCAAAGTAATGCCGCTGGCGCCATCCGGACCATTATTCCGCAAGGTGATCAGATAGGTGACCTTATTGTGCACCTGGAACGGCGGAGCTGTGAGCAACTGCTTGGTTACCTGCAGATCGGCGGTCAGCCCACCGAGTATGGTGGCGGTTGCCGTGTCTGCGGTGGCAGGCCGTAATCCGTTTCCAGGCATGAATACGATGGCCGTGTTCGTCACACGCCCTGTATCCAGCAAAGGCGCTTCGTACTCGAGTGATTGCGTTACGCCGGGAACGAGGTTTCCGATGATCCAGCTGATGCGTTTTTGGTTCGCCAGATAGGTAGCCTGCCCTGTGGAAGGCGCGCCCAGCACAGGAGCCCCCAGCAGCGCAGGCAAATCATCCGTTACCCAGACAGGGTTCAGCGGGAACAGCCCGGGATGCGTTACATCCAACCGGTAACGTACCATATCCCCCACCGCGTGCGGGCCAGGCGTCAGCACCGTTTTATTGATGTTAAGTTTTACAGGCAGCGTAACGCTTGTCAGCAGTTCCTGCGAGCGGTTATTCTCCATCACCGGATCCGTTACCCCTGCCGGCGGCCGCACCCAGGCAACGTTCCTCGCGGTGCCAACTTCGCTTACGTCCGCCGTGACCGCTATTACGACCGAGCCTCCCGGCGGGAAGGTTCCTATCACAACCCGCACGATATCGTTCGTTACGGTCACCTGCGCGTTGCCCGCACCACCGATCTGGAATACTGCCGATGCGGTAGTGTTATCCATCCGCGGAGGAAGGGTATCGGTTACCACAGCACCATCCGCCGCCAGCGGCCCCTTGTTGGATACCAACAGCGTCCATACCACGCGCCCGCCAACCGGCACGTTCGAGCTTCCGGTTTTGGTGATGGACAGATCAGCCGTTGCGCTGATAACCGTTTGCGTTTCGTTGGACGGGAACCTGGTACCATTGCCCGTGGCATATCCCGTGTTCCTGATACTTCCGGCGAAGCCGCTGCCAACGGTTCCACGGATCGTCAGCACAATTTCGCTGCCCGTGGCAGCGGGTATATCTGCTGACAGCGCTACGATATTGCCAGCTCCGCTTGCAGGCGTCACTGTGGCGCCGGCGGCGGAAGCGGCCGTCCAGCTTACATTCTGCAACAAGGCCGGCACCGTATCCCTCACCTGGACGCCCGTGGCATCCGACGGACCGTTGTTCCGGACGCGCAAGACATATGTCATCTCTTCGCCCGGCGTGGCGGCCGCAGGCGCGGATTTATCGAGGCTCAATGCGTATTGCGGCGCAACGACCGTATTGATTGTATTTGAATTCGCGGTGACGCCACCGGCCGCCATTGTAGCCGTGTTGCTGATTGTTCCCGCATAACCCGGCGGCACGGTACCACTGATATCCAGGATAATGGCATTGGCTGCGCCACCGGATAAACTGCCGGTCACGGTTACTTTATTACCACTGCCTGTGGCACCCGTAGTAATGGATCCGCCGCCCTGAACGGCGGTCGTCCAGGTAACGTTGGTCAGCGTTGCCGGCACCACGTCTGTCAACGTGAATGCCTGCAGATCGGAAGCGCCTGTATTCGCCGCCACTACGCGGTATGCGATGCGGTTACCTGCTACCGCCGAATCGGGCCCGACTTTACCGATAAAGAGCCGGATGTCCGTTACTACGGCAGTGGATACACTATCCTCATCTTTCACCGTACCGCTATCCAACACTTGCGCCGTGTTGCGGACCGTACCGGTAAACGACGGTAAAGTAGCGCCTGTAACATCGATCCGGACGCTGTTACCGGCTCCGGCCGGGATGCTGACGGGGAGGAGTATCGTGTTGGATGTTGAATCCGAAGGTGTTCCGGCACTTTTTGCTCCGCCGCTGTACGTCACATGCCATGTTACGTTGGTAAGCGTTTGCGGTACGAGGTCGCTGATCGTCACCTGCGGCGCATCCGACGGGCCGTTATTCACCACCGTGATCACATAATGCACTTCGTTGCCAGACAGCACGGTATCCGGTGCCGACTTGGTGATATGCAGATCCGTTAACGCTATAATCAACGTTCGCACCGAGTCTGCAGCAAGCACGCTATCTCCCTGCACTACAAATGCCGTATTCGTTCTCATTCCTCTTTCCGAGGGCGGCACTGTACCGGAAATGTTTACCCGTATGTAATTTCCACTGCCTGCGGGAATACTGCCGTTTATATTGACCGGTGACCCGGTACCGGAGGTTGCACCCGTTATGACGGCGCCGCCCGTTGCCGTGGCGCTCCAGCTGATATCGCTAAGCCCTTGCGCCAGGGTATCCGCAATCGTCAACGGCCCACTATCCGACGGTCCGCCGTTATTCACCTGCAACACATAATTGATCCTGCTGCCGGCCACAGCCGTATCCGGGCCGGACTTAGCGATGCGGACATTCGCGATAGCCGTCACATCCGTATTTACCGTATTGCTATTGACGGTTGCGCTATCGGGGATCGTATACGTGGCGGTATTCGTGAGCCTGCCGGAGAAATTGGCCGGTATATTACCCGTAACCAGCACGGTGATGATATTGCCTGCTCCCGCCGGCAAGTCTGCTGCAAAGCTGACATTGCCCGCCCGGTCGGTTATATTACCTCCCTGAATGGACGCATTACCGGCGGCCGTTGCCGACCATACCGGCTGCAACAGCTGCGATGGCAGCACATCCGCGATGGCTACGCCCGTTGCTGTGGAGGGGCCGTTGTTCACTATCTGTACCTGGTATTGCATCTGCGTTCCCGCACCGGCCGTTGCGGGGCCCGTTTTCACGATGCTGATATCGTATGCTTTTACGACCTGCGTCGTTACCGTGTTCGACTGCCCCGTAGCCGTGCCCGTTACGGCATAAGCTGTATTCAAAATGGCACCGGTGAAGGCCGAGTCCGTTTCCCCCGTTATTCTTACCACTACACGATTTGCAGCTCCTGCCGGGAGGCTGGCGGTAAAGCGGATGATATTGCCTGAACCGTTGGTAATGTTTCCGCCAGTAATTGTTGCCCCGCCTACGCCTGTTGCCGTCCAGGTGACGTTCGATAACGTTGCGGGGAGGGTATCGGAGACGATGGTGTTTTGGGCGGACGACGGACCGTTATTGCTTACAGTGAACCCATAAGAAATGCTGTTCCCCGCAAATACGGTATCAGGAGCGGTTTTGGTCAACCGTAACGCTACCACGCGCTGCAAGGCCGTCGTCACGCTATCGGTCACGGTTATGTTGCCGGTTGCCGCCGTTGCGACGTTGATGATATTGGCGGTAGCTGCTTCATCTACCGTACCCGTAATTTGAATAACGATCCTGTTGGAATCTCCCGGCGGCAGGGTTCCGGTTACCGCCACGTTGCCCGTGTGTCCGACACCGTTATCCGGAATGACCGCAGCGCCGGATGCAGTGGCCGTCCACCGCACGTTGGCGAGGCCTACGGGCACGGGGTCCTGGATCAGTACGCCGGTGGCCGTCGACGGGCCGTTATTTACGACTGTCAATGTATAAGCCACATTACCGCCAGCTACCGCCAGCGCGGGGCCTGTCTTGCGGATGGCCAGCCTCGGTGCGTTACGGACCACCGTGGGGATCGTATCGCTGGTTACGCGCTGGTGATCGTTGCCCGCGAGGGCGTAGTTGTAAATTGTTCCGCTGAAGGCGGGATCCGTATTGCCGGTGATGGCCACTGCCACATATCCGCCCGCCGGGATGTTCGCATTGATGCGAACGAGATTCCCCGTACCGGAGGCGCCCGTCAGAATAGCCGCTCCCCCTATGCCGGAAGCCGCCCACTGCACATTGCTCAACGCAGCCGGGATGCTGTCCGCCACCACAACCGTATCCGCGGCCGAAGGCCCGGCATTGCGCACCACGAGTATATATGCCAACTGTTGCCCCGCATCAATGCTGTCTACCCCTGATTTCAAAATGGATAGCCCTTGCGCGCGCGTCACAATCGTGCTGACAGTCGAGTAAAGCGGCCTGGGATCTGTCACGCCCGCGGGAGGATCAACCCTGGCGGTATTCACAAGCGTGCCCGTGAAATCCTGGTTCACCCGTCCACGCACCTGTATGGTGATCTTGCCGGCATTTACAGGGATATCGCCGGTGAGGCGGATGATGTTCCCGGTTCCGCCGGCGGCCGAAATCGTTGCGCCGCCTTCCACTACCGCCGTCCATTGCACGTTGGTAATTTCCGCGGGGATGGAATCTGAAATGGATGCGCCCGCTACATCGGCCGGACCGTTGTTCGTGACGGTGATTACGTACGTCATTACTTCACCCGCAGCAATTGCCGTTGGACCGGCTTTTACCACAACCAGGTCCGCATCGTTGTTCACACCTGTTACGGCGGTGGAGGAACGTGTTTCCGTGCCGGACGTGACCGTGGCGGTGTTGCGCAAAGTATCCGGCGCATTGTTATCCACCACGCCGTTCACGTACACGAGTATCCTGCCCTGCGAACCGCCCGTTCCTTCGATCGTGGCGTTGAGGGAGATATTACTGCCTGAACCGGATACGCGCACATCGCGTACGGCGGCACGGCGTTGGCGCCGCCGCGCGCTTCCGCACGCCAGGTGACGCCGCTGATACCTGCCGGCACCAAGTCGGTAATCGTCACACCCGTAGCCTGCGAGAAACCGGTATTCATCACATTGATCGTATAGAAGATGGAATCTTTCACGTTCACAGACGATGGGCCTGTTTTGGATATGAGCACACCCACGTCGTTATGGATTTCTGTCCGGATGGTGCTGATATTGTTGTCCGGGATCGTTTCGGTGATATCCGGCGGAGGTGTTACGGTAGCCGTGTTGGTGATGAAACCGTCCTGCGCCGCGGGATCTGTGATACCCGCGATCCGGATGGTAACGCTATGCGCCGCTCCTGCCGGGATGTTGGCGGTCACCCGGACGGTGTCGTCGGTTTGCGGTTGGATGACGAATGATGCGCTTCCCGCGGCAGTCGCTGTAACCGTGGTATTGTGCACCTCTGGCGGGATGCCATCTTTGATGAGCGCGCCCGTCACATCCGATAGCCCACGGTTGGTGACCAACAAAGTATATATGACAGAATCTCCGGAAATCGTCAGCGATGGGCCGCTCTTCACGATTACCAGGTCTGCTTCTTTCTGCAAAGTCGTCACCACAGTGCTCACCGCTTCGCTCGGGTCGGAAGTACCGGGAGCGGATGTAACATGCGCGGAGTTCCGGATGGTCTGTACGTTTTCAGCCGGATCGATCGTGCCGGTTACGTGGATCACGATTTCACCGGAATCCACCGGTATATCGCCCGTCAACAGGATCAGGTTGCCGGTTCCGGCGCTGCTGCTGACGGTGGCACCGCCCGCAACTATGGCCGTCCAGCTGGTGCTGAGGACTTCTGCAGGAACGGTATCACGGATGACGGCGCCCTGTGCAAATGAAGGCCCGAAGTTTCGTACTACGATGCGGTAGTCGATCCTGCTGCCGGCCGATGCCAGCGTAGGACCAGTCTTGAGCACCCGCAGATCGGAGGATCGCAATACCTGTGTCGTTACTGCCGACGAATCGGATGTGATGCCCGGGATCCGCGCGTAGGCCGTATTCGCAAAGGAAGTACCCACATACGCAGGGTCCAGCACACCCGTCACGTTCACATCCACGAAATGTGCGGCCGACGCAGGAAGTTCCGCGATAATATCGACGTTCCCCGAACCGGAAGTCACATTTACGGATGTACCGGCGCCGTTTGCAGTGGCCGTCCACACAGGATTGAGAATCCCCGCGGGAATGGCGTCTATGATGCGCAGGCCATTTGCCGTGGAAGGCCCGTTGTTGTGTACGCGGATATGATATTGAATGGGATCGCCGGCATTCATCACCGCCGGACCGGTCTTATTGACCGAAACATTAGGCCGGGACACAATGCCGGTTCTTGCGGAATCGAGGAATGCGGAACCTCCATGCGTTACATGCGCCACATTCAGCAGCGATGCACCGGTGAACGATGGGTCGATCGTTCCTGAAACGGTGAGCAGGATGCGGTGCGGGTTCCCCGCCGGGATGTTGCCCTTCACTTCAATGATATTGCCGGTGCCGGTTGCAGGACTGCTCAATGCCGCGGCGCCCGCCGTCGTTGTTACCCATCTTACATTATTGATGCCAGCCGGGATCGTATCGCGGATGGTGGCTTCCCCGGAATTGGAGGGGCCGTTATTGGTTACGTTGATGGAATAGGTAATCTGATCCCCCGCCGCCAGGGTATCAGGCGCGGATTTCACCACATCCAGCGCCGAAACGTTGATGACTTTTGTTATTACCGAATCGGTGAAATTGCGGGACACATTCGTTTCATGTGCCGATGAAACATTCAACAGGTTGCCTTCGAATGAGGGATCCACCACTCCTTCGACCGTCAGCACGATGGAATTCAACCGCCCCATAGGCAAGCTGCCCTTCAGCCTGATGTCGTTACCAATGCCTTCCTGGGCGCCATCCACAACGGCGGTTCCTGTCGTGAAAACTTTCCAGGCTACGTTCTGCACTTCCACCGGCACAACGTCATCAAGCTCCACTTCATTGGCTACGGACGGGCCAAAATTGGTGATGTAAATAACATACGCGATCGGCTCACCTGCGATAATTTCATCAGGGCCGATCTTGACGAGATTCAGCGACGTCTTTTTCACGACCTGTGTTGTCACCGTATTGGAAAGCACCGGCTGTCCATCCGCCAATACCGTTGCGGTATTTACAATTTTCCCTTCGAATGCTGGATTCAGTGTGCCCGTAAGCGTAATGAGCACCCGGTTGCCCGTTCCATAAGGAATATCGGCCACCACATCAAGGACGCGCCCGCTGCCGGTAGCACCGCTCACAATCTGAGCCGCTCCACGTCCTGTAGCGATCCAGGAAGGATTAATGATTTCCGCAGGCACCAGGTCATTGATGCGGAGCGCCATCGCGTCTGAAGGGCCGTTATTGTCAACCGTGATTTGATAACTGATGCGATCCCCTGCATTCGCAGTATCAGGCCCGCTCTTCACGATCTGGATTCTGGAGAGATTGTAAATGGTCGTATTGGCTTCGGCCGACGTCAACGGTACATTGTCCGCCACTACTGTAGCGATATTGCTGATGACGCCTGTGAACGCCGCTGAAACGGTGCCCGTGATCGTCACCACGATACTGGCATTGCCCCCCGCAGGAATGCCACCGGTGACGCGCACATTACTTCCCGTTCCCGTGCCTCCCGTTGCAATGGCTGCGCCGTCCGTCGCCGTGGCCGTCCAGCTGACGTTACCCACTTCCGCAGGTATTACATCCGCGATCACCACATTGCGCGCATCAGAAAGCCCCGTGTTATTGACAACGATCTGCCAGGTTATGTCGCTGCCCGCTGCGAGTGCCCGCGGTGCGGATTTACCTATCTGCAGGGCAGGACTGTTCAACACCTGCGTCTCGACTGTATTCGACGTGAACCCGGGTCTACCAGTGGGTGTAGCGGTAGCAGTATTCCGGAAAGTACCACTGGCATCTGGTCCTATTTTACCGCGGATGTTGATCGTTACCGTGTTCACAATCCCGGCAGGTATATCCGCCGTCACGAGCACAGTATTACCCGAACCGCTGGCGCCTGCGGTGATGGATGTTTTGCCGCTAACGGCCGCGACCCACGAAACGCCTGTTACGATGGCGGGAACTACATCGCGGATCACCACCTGCTTCGCATCCGCGAGGCCATTATTGCGGATGACCAATACGTAATTAATATCGCCACCTGCCGTTACGTTGGCAGGACCGGCTTTGCTGACCACCAGGCTCGGCTCGTTGATCACAACGGTATTTGTGGTGTTGGAAGGAACATCCGGACCTCCCGTAACGGAGGCTATCGCCCTGTTGGTGATGACGCCTTCGAAATCGGGGGCAATCGTGGCGGTAGCCGTGATGATGATATTATTGGCTGAACCTGCCGGCAGGTCTGCATTCAGGATGCCCACGCCATTCTCCACCTTGCTGCTGTTCAGTTTGGCCGCGCCGTTTACGGTAATTGTGAATTGCGGATTGAGAAGGCCGGCCGGGAAGGTATCCCGCACCACCACTCCAAACGCATCCGACGGCCCGTTGTTCGTCACGTTCACCTGGAAGCGGATCACATCCCCTGCACGCGCGGTATCGGGCGCCTGCTTCCTGATGTTCAATGCCGTTTTCTTGCTGACAACCGTTTCAATCGTATTGGATGTAGTCACATCGCCGTTCACGCTCATGAAGGCATTGTTCCGGATAACACCGGATGCGTCCGGCCTGATCGTGCCGGTGATGGTCACAGTCACGATATTCTGCGCACCGGCCGGAATATTAACGGACATCGCCAGTAGATTCGATGTACCCGTGGCGCCGGCGATGATCGATGCGGTACCCGACGTGGTAGCCGTCCAGCTCACGTTCTCAATGCTGCCGGGGATCGCGTCCGCGATGACAGCGCCCCTCATATCGGAGGGACCGCTGTTCCCGATCAATAAGGTATAAGTGATGGAGGCCCCCGCATCCGCAGTAGCCGGACCGGATTTCACGATCGAAGGCCCGGGTTTGTTGATGATTACAGTGGTATCGGTGTCCGATTCCGGTGTTTCTCCCGGAGGTGTGGCTGTGGCGGTATTGACGAGGTTCCCCGTGGCAGACGATGCCACCGTTCCCGTTACGATCACATCCACTTCATTCCCCGCGCCGGCAGGGATATTCACCGTCGTATTCACGGTGTTGCCCGTACCGGTTGACGGCGCCCCCGCAGCCAGGGTAGCTCCGCCTTTTAATACAATTCTCCACGCCGTGTTCCCGATGGTAGCCGGCACCTGGTCGGCAATTACAACGTTCGTTGCGTTGGAAGGGCCCGCGTTCACGACGGAAATACTATAACTGATGTCCCTGCCCGCATCCACGGTATGTGTAATCGGTCCAGATTTTATAATGGAAATACCCGTTTGCTTGCGCAATGTGGTTACGATAACGTTACTCACTACCTGCGTGTCGCCCGGAACGGCTACCACGCCGATATTCCGGAAAGATCCCGTTGCACCCTGGCTGATCGTTCCGCTCACGGAAACGATGATCAGGTTGGTATCCCCCACAGGCAAGGAGCCATTGAAGTTGATACCGTTACCCGTTCCGCTGGCCGTGGATGCCGTGGCCCCGCCGGTTGTTTGCACCGTCCATGTAACATTCGTGATCTGTGCAGGCACCGCATCGGTGATGGTCACCTGCGGCGCTGCCGACGGGCCCACATTGTAGACCGTCAGCAAATACTGGATCGATTCCCCGGCCACCGCAACGGAAGGCCCGTTCTTCACTATTCTCAGCCCATACACGGGAGTAGGTGTATTCGTATCACTGGCGCTGTTATTGCCCGGCACAGGGTCCGTTACGCCCGTTGGCGGCGCAACACTGGCCGTATTGGTCAATGCTCCCGTATAATCCGGCGGTACATCGAGCGTAACCCGGTAAACCACCTCGCCGCCCGACGGTAAATTGATGGTTTGCTGTAAAGGCATGCTTCCTGCATTCACAGGCACAATCGCTCCGCCAACCGCGGTGGCCGTCCAACTGCCGGAGGTAATCCCGGATGGGAATGCATCGGTTACGGTAGCGCCGTTCGCATTGGAAGGGCCATTATTTGTGACGGTGATGACATACGTTACCTGTCCGCCCGGCACATAAATATTCGAGTTGTCAGTTTTTGTGATGGCGAGATCGGCACTTCTGTTCACTGGCGTTGTCACACTGTCTTTCGCTAATGTGGAATCCGACATGCCGGGCGGCGGCGTGGCGGTTGCCACATTCTTAAGCGATGCGCCCGTGAAATCAGCATCCACCGCGCCCTGGATCGTTAGCGTCGCAGAAGCGCCCGGCGCCAGTGTCAGATCCGTCCAGATCATCTTTCCCAAATCAAACGTACCTGCCGATGCCGTCACCGATAAAGGCGTGTAGCCAACCGGGAAGTTATCGTTCATCGAAATCCGGTCTGCAGGGCGAATCGTAGAAGGCCCGCCATTCGTCAGTTTCACAATGTATTGCAACGGCTGTCCCGCCACCGCTTCCGTCAACGATGCCGTTTTTTCCAGTTGAAGGTCCACATAAGGCGGTTTCACATTGATATACACATGCGCCGTGTCGCAGGCGCCCTGCGTATCGCAAATGCGGTACACGAATACATCCGTTCCCGTTACGCCCGCATTTGGCGTATAAGTAAATGTTCCATCGGCATTGATAATTACGGAACCTCGTGCCGGCGGTTCCACGGCAGTAGTCTGCACCGTCATTGCATCATTGTCGGGATCGCTGTCATTCGTTTTCACGTTGCCGCTGACAGCCACATCCCGGAACGTATCGTAAAAGTCAGGCACGGCATCCGGCGGATTATTCGCGATCACACTGTCGACCGTCGAAGTATTATTTCCCGGTACCGGGTCAGGAATAATCGTGGGAGAAAGAATTGCCGCCGTATTGCGCACCACCGTTCCGCCGATGGAAGTTGCTTTCACCGTACCGGTTACGTTCAGCACGATGCGGTTGCCGGCGGCAAAAGGCATGCTGACCGTGGCGGATATCGCCTGGCTTGTACCAGAATTGGGCGTTACAGTTACCCCGTTGCCCGTCGTCACGAACGACCAGTTGTAATTCTCCAGCTCCGCCGGCAATACATCCTGGAAGTTGGCGGCTGCCATATCGGAAGGACCGTTGTTCGTAATCACTACCTGGTACTTCACTTGCTTCCCGGTCTGATACACCGATCCCGCATCCGTCTTCACCACCTGCATATCCGCCTGGCTGGTGTATCGCAACGTCACGTCATCCGTCGAAGGCGGACATGCGCCGCTGCCTATCACCCATCTCAGAACCGCTGTGGAATTGACGGGGATGGTGACGGAAGTGGTCGCCAGGGTGGCATTGGTGATGATCGCCTGTCCGGATACGACGGTCCACCTGCCGTTTCCGGACACAGGCGTATTGGCGTTCATCACGAAAGTTCCGCTGTTGTATTGGGTTTGATCCGGCCCGGCATTCGCATTGTCCGGCGTCGGAAATATCTGCACAGAAACATTCTGCGATACCTGCCGGCAATTGCCGCTCGTGATCGTCCAGGCGAAAACATACGCGCCTGCCGTCAAATTAGTAACGGTTGCGGCGGGGTTGTTTATGTCGCTGAATACCCCGGCCGTAGGCCCTGAAACCTGCGACCAGGCGCCGGTTCCTGCAGACGGCGCAGTGGCCGCCATGGTTGCGCCCTGCACATTGCAAAGCACCTGGTTAGGACCGGGATCCGCGGGCGTAGGCTCAGGCGCCACAACGATCTGCACGTCATCCGTGGAAGGGATACAAACACCGTTGCTGATGGTCCACCGGAATACATAAGTACCGGCCGTGAGACCGGATACGTTGGTAGCGGCATTGTTCGGGCTGGCGATAGCAGCTGTATTAGGCCCGGACACCTGCGACCAGGTGCCCGTTCCATTCAACGGCGCGTTCCCGGCCAGGGAGGCCTGCGTCACGTTGCACACCGTCTGATCCGGCCCTGCATTGGCCGCCGTTGTGCCATCAAATACGGTAACCGACATTTCATCCGCACTGGAACCGCAGGACCCGCTGCTGATCGTCCAGCGGAAAACATGCGTGGCGCCGGGCACCAGCTGTGCCACCACCGTCCCCGGGTTATGCGGATCGGTAATCACCGCAGTTGGCCCGGATACCTGTGTCCACATGCCTGTTCCGACTGTCGGCGTATTGCCACTAAGCGCGGCGGTGGTAGACTGGCAGCGCGACAGATCGGCGCCTGCATCGGCGGTTGTAGGAGCACCTCCTACCGTGATCGCCACATCATCCGAATTGGACCCGCAACCGGGCGAAGTGATCGTCCACCGGAACACGTAAACGCCAGCGGTGGTAGGCGTTACTTCGGTATTGAAATACGTTGGATTGCCAATTGTAGCGGCGGGCCCTGAAACCTGGGTCCACTGTCCCGTTCCGGAAGCCGGCACATTTCCCTGGAGGTTGAATTGCGTGCCGCCGCAGACAGTCTGATCCGGTCCTGCATTTGCCGGGGTGCTGCCACCTGAGATCGTGACGGGCACGCCGGTGGTATTGCTCGGGCATCCGCCTGATATTACCTGCCGGCGGTACCAATACGTTCTGTTAGCAATAGGTGGCGTATAATTCTGCTGGTTATTGACACCCGGGGCGGGATTGAAGTTGTTGTTGGCGTCGGTTTCGCTGCGTTGCCATAAGTAGGTGTAAGTGCCGTCGCCCCCTGCAGGCTGTGATCCCTGGAAATTGGCGGGCTGCTGGCCTTCGCAGACACTTTGCGAGGGAGGGGTGATGAAATTATTGGTGATATCGCCGGGAACGGTGACGGTGAACGCTTTCACGCAAAGGCTCTGGTCCCGCACCACGATATTATACGTTCCCGCGGCGAGGTTGTTGAATTCATTGCTGCTTTGCCAGGTCTGCCCGCCGTCTTTGCTGAATTCGATGCTGCCGGTCACGTTGATGGGCTGGATCTGGATGTAACCGCCCTGGCCGGTAGAGGCGCAAACAGGCCTCACCAATTGCGCTCTGGCATCCAGCTGGCAGCAATTGAAGGAAGCGCTGCCGCCGGATTGGCTCAACGTTATATTCCCGGATTGGCCGTTGCGGTTGACGAGCACCAGCAGGTACCACTGCCCGGGCGCCACGCTGGGGAAAGTGATGTCGATGGCGGAGGAGTTGCCGTTAAAGCACGACATGACCGGCTGGCTGGCCAGGTTGCCGCAGGCGCTCTGCATGGATTGGATGGAAAAATACGGCCCGTAGAGCACGTAATCCAGGATGATATTGCCGTTGGTGGCCGTCGCGCGGATAGTGGCATCGCCGGAACTGCCGCCTTCAAAGAAATAGAAGCCGGGGTAGTTGACATTGTTCACGCAACTGAGGGTACCCAGGTTCTGGGCGAGCTCGGGCGCAAAAACAACCGTATTCCCGCAGATGCGTTGGGGAGACGTACACTGGATCTGCGCGTTCGCGGATTGGATGAAAGCAGTAAAGGATACAACGATAGCAAATAGGAAATAGCAACGGCCTTTTTAGGTTATGGGCTCGGTAGCTGGCACGATCATGAAAAAAACAGCCGTAGGCGGCTGGCAGCGCGGGTACTGCTGTTAGTAAGAAACAACAGAAACCACAAAGTGTTGCGTACCAATAAAAAAAAGCCCTCCGCAAGCGGAGGGCTTTTCAAAACTATATGCTTTCAGGCTTAGGCGAAGCGGGGCTTCAGCTCGTCGGCCAGTGCAACCATTTTCTTGATGCCGTCTTCGGGCAGGTTACCTTTCTTGAACTCGCCAAGCACTTCGGGCAGG
>NZ_CALNBI010000148.1 GCF_937874145.1 uncultured Chitinophaga sp.
CTGCCCGACGGGACCCTGCAGAATGAGCGCATCATCATTACCATTCCGCCTGCCGACGGCGTCCCCGACGGGATGGCCTGCGACGCGGAAGGCATGCTCTGGATCGCGCTGTGGGGAGGATTTGGTGTAGGAAGATACAACCCCGCTACCGGCGAGCGCATCGGGTTCGTGGAAGTACCAGTTCCCAACGCCACCGCCTGCTGCTTCGGCGGCGAGCATCTCGACCAGCTGGTGATCACGACCGCCGCCAAAGAAACTGACCTGTCACAATACCCCCTTGCCGGCGATCTTTTTACGGCAAAACCCGGTGTGACGGGGCTTCCGGCAGGCAGTACCGACTTCTGAATCAATTATTTACAATCTCATTGCTACGTCATTATACGTAGTGTGCGCACGGCACCGGCGGGTATTTGCCGGTGCCGTGCCGTTTCCTGCCATTCATATTTCCTCCCGACCATCCGTCAATCCCCTGAAACTTTCCTTCCTCCGCCCCGTCTTTATCTTGCAGGCTGCCGCACCGGGAAATGTTCGTCAAATAATCCAGTGTGGCGGTTTTGGGATGAACGGCCCTTTAAATCCGTGAATCCGTCCGAACTTTAATATCATCCTTTCAGCACCTTTAACCTTGTTTATGCAACTCCGCTCCAGTCTCATATTGTTGATCCTATTCGTGTGCGTTTCTTTCTCCTCATCCGCACAGCGCAATATCTACCTCAAAGTCACCGATGCGGGAGGGAACCCGCTTCCATTCGCCAGTGTTGTCGTGAAAAAAGCGGGAGATTCCGCGCTCGTGAAAGGGCAGATGAGCGATACCGACGGCAAGATCCTGTTCGAATCCATCCAGCCCGGCAAATATTACATCGAAGCTTCGCAGATGGGGTTCACCACTACCCGCACGGATGTGTTCCAGCTGCAGGACAAGCCCGTCAACCTCAACACCCTCATCCTGCAGTCGGCTCCCAAAAGCCTGAAAGGTGTGGAGGTTACTGCGCAGAAACCATTCATCGAACGCGGGGAAGGTAAAACGGTGCTCAACGTGGAAGGCAGCGTGGCCGCGGCCGGCAACTCCGTGCTCGACCTGCTCCGCCGCGCGCCGGGCGTAACCGTGGATAAAGACGAAAACCTCGTGCTGAAAGGCAAGCAAGGCGTGACGGTGATGATCGACGGCAAGCTGACTTACCTTTCCAACGAAGCACTGGCGGAACTGCTGAAAAGCATGAACGCGGAAGGAGTGACCGCCATCGAGATTATTACCAGTCCGGGTGCGAAATACGATGCCGCAGGTTCTTCTGGCATCATCAACATCAAAACGAAGAAAGGCCAGCTGACGGGCTTCAACGGTTCCGTAAGCCTTTCCGGCGGCTTGGGGCGATATTTTTATTACAGCACCGGCGTAACGCTCAACTGGAGAACGAAGAAATTCAACGCGTTCGGCAATCTCAACTGGGGCGACCGCCAGGGTTTCAATACCCGCGAACTGAACCGTAAAGTGGGAGGCGACGAGCCGCTGAATTACCATCAGTCGGTTTTCCAGAAAAACGATTTTCTCAACCGTTCCGGCAAATTCGGGTTTGATTATTTCCTGAATGACAAGCAAACGATCGGTGTGATGGTGAACGGCTACAGCAACGCCTTCTGGCGTTCCGCTCCCAGTGCCACGGAGATCATGAACCCGGGCCAGCCTGCCGATTCGGTTTTGCACACGTCGGTGATCGGTAACAACCGTTTCAGGAGCACCGCCGTCAACCTGAACTATAAACTGAAAATCGATACCAGCGGCTCAGAATTCTCGATGGACGCGGATTACATGAAGTTTTACAACCGCATGGGCACCCATCTATCCGACTACATGCAACGGAACAGTGACGAAGCGATCCTCAATGAGAGCGCGCTCCGCACCGTGCCGCATACCCGAATTACCATCCGCAGCATCAAGGCGGATTGGGTGCAGTCGCTCGGAAAGGGCTACAAGCTGGAAGCCGGCGCCAAAGGGAGCTTCGTGGAAACGAACAACAACATGGTGTACGATTCGCTGATGGATGGCGTGTACAAACCTGTGTTGTCGCAGTACGACCAGTTCATTTATGCGGAAGACGTGCTGGCGGGTTACACGACTTTCAAGAAGAGCTGGAAAGTATTCGACGTAACGGCAGGATTGCGGGTGGAACATACGATGTCGGACGCGAATTCGGTGTCGATGAAGAACCGCATCAAACGCAACTACACCGACTTCTTCCCGAATTTCACCATCGATTATAAACTGGCGGAAGATCATAAGATCGGCGCTACGTACAACAAGCGCATTAATCGTCCGGGTTACGGGCAGCTGAATCCCTTCATGTTTTTCCTGGACAAATACACCTTTTTCCGCGGCAACTCCTACCTGACGCCGGAGTATACGCACAACACGGAGCTGTCGTACACTTTCAGGAACAAGTACATTTTCACGGCGGGGTATACGCAATCGAACGATGTGGTGAACGAGTACCTGTTCCTGAACGAGGAAACGAAAGTGACCACCAGCACCGTGCTGAACATCGGTACGCGCAAGAACTGGTCGGCCGAAGTTACGCTGCCGGTGGATTTCACGAAGTGGTGGAATTCCAATACCAATGGATCATTCTTCCATAATCAATATTGGATAAAAGATCCGAAGGGAGATTTTACGACGAAGAGCCTTTCGTGGTACTTCAATTCCACGCATACATTCTCGCTGCCGAAGGATATCAAGATCGAGCTGAGCGGCTGGTACGAAGCGCCGAACGTGTATGGCATCTGGCAATCCAGGGGTATGTGGGCGGCGAATGCGGGTGTGCAGAAGACGGTGATGCAGAAGAAAGGCACGGTGAAAGTGAGCGTCAACGACCTGTTTGCTTCGGCGCGCTTCCGGGGTACGGCTGATTTCAACGGCGTGTACCTGGATGTGAACAACCGCTGGCAGAACCGTACGCTGAACGTTTCCTTCACTTACCGTTTCGGGAATTCGAAAGTGGAGGGTGCGCGCGAGCGGAAGGCAGGGAGCGAGGAAGAGAGCCGCCGGGCGGGTTGATAAAGACATTATCCTTTGCCATATGAAGCCCGGCGATGCATATGCGCCGGGTTTTTTTGTATATTCAGGGG
Organism: uncultured Chitinophaga sp.; assembly: GCF_937874145.1. Classification (GTDB taxonomy): domain Bacteria; phylum Bacteroidota; class Bacteroidia; order Chitinophagales; family Chitinophagaceae; genus Chitinophaga. The sequence continues at coordinate 3,121 of NZ_CALNBI010000148.1, forward strand.
TATGAAAATTCCACGTATCCTGATTGCCGCCTTGCTGGTGCTGGGCGCTTCCTCCGTGATGGCGCAGCACCGGTTGCCCGCCTGGGCGATGGGCGGGTTCGTTCGCCCGGAGGGGCGTAACCCCGTCATTTCCCCCGACAGCCTCAATTTGTTCTGGTGCCCTATGCTGGGCGATTCCATCGCCTGGGAATCGAACGATACCTTCAATCCCGCCGCGGCGGTGAAAGACGGGAAGATCGTTTTGCTGTACCGCGCGGAAGACAAGTCGGGCGTGAAGATCGGCCACCGCACGTCCCGCCTGGGGCACGCCGTAAGCACCGACGGCGTCTCTTTCGACCGGATGAAGTCGCCGGTGATGTACCCCGGGGAAGATAGCCAGAAAGAAAACGAATGGCCCGGCGGCTGCGAGGATCCCCGTGTGGCGATGACGGCGGAGGGCTTGTACGTGATGCTGTACACCCAATGGAACCGGAAAGTGGCGCGCCTGGGCGTGGCCACCTCCCGCGACCTCGTTCACTGGGAGAAGCACGGGCCGGCATTTCAAAAAGCATATGGCGGCAAGTTTCATGAAACCTGGAGCAAATCCGCATCCCTGGTAACGGAGATCGTTGCCGGCAAACAGGTGATCGCCAAAGTCAACGGCCGGTATTTCATGTATTGGGGCGAGCGTGGGATTCATGGCGCCTGGTCTGATAATTTAAAGGATTGGGAGCCGGTGGTGGATGAGAAAGGCAATCTCCGGTCGTTCATCCGCCCGCGTGACGGGTTTTTCGACAGCGATCTGACGGAGTGCGGTCCCCCGGCTATCAAGACCCCTGCGGGCTACCTGCTGCTTTATAACGGCAAGAATAAATCCGGCGCCAACCGCGACGTGCGCTTCAATGCCAACGCGTATTGCGCGGGGCAAGTGCTGTTCGACCTGGAAGACCCCACGAAGCCCGTTGGCCGCCTGGATGCGCCGTTCCTCCGGCCCATGGCGCCTTTCGAGAAGAGCGGGCAGTATAAAGACGGTACGGTGTTTATCGAAGGCATGGCTTTCCATGAAGGGAAGTGGTACCTGTATTACGGTTGCGCCGATTCGAAGGTGGGCGTGGCTGTTTTCGACCCTTCGCAGCCCGCTGCGGCGGACCCGCTCCCGGAAGCGCCCTGATCCGCCGCTCGTCATTTCCGGCTTGTATTTTTGGCGGTAATGCGTAGATTTAGCAACTATCTTACCCTTAACGCTTATGTTCAGAACTTATGCCCTGGCCGGCGGCCTCCTTTGCGCCACCGCCGCGAACGCACAACAGCAAATGGATTTCGTAAAGTATGATCCCGTATCCACGCTGAAAGTGGCGGAGCATCCCATCTCCCGTGCGAAATTCCCGTTCATAGACATTCATAACCACCAGGGCAATATGGGCTCCGCTTCGCTGGAAAGCCTCGCCAAAGAGATGGACCGCCTCAA
>NZ_CALNBI010000149.1 GCF_937874145.1 uncultured Chitinophaga sp.
CCGTTAACGTTAGAATCGGGTAGCAAGAAGGTTTTTAAACTTGTGAATGAAGATGGAAGGGAGATTGCGGTCAATTACAACGACGTGACCCTGAATAATTCGAATGCGAAAGTGAGGTACACCATGTTGAAGGGCACCCGCGACTTCGACCTGACGCTCTCGCACGACGAACCCGCGGATCAGCTGACCACGCTGGAAGTGATATATAAGCAAAAGAAGATCGGGGAGATTTCGGCGTACGTAACGCCGCCCTGCGGTTCGGCCCCGCAAATTATGGGCGTGTCTATGGACTGCGATCCCCGCGGCATCCGCATCAAAGTGGCGTTTAAAGCAGACGGCGCCGGTATCCTCGCATATGGCGGAGGCGGCGCCTGCAGTAAGGAAGGGACCTGTTACCCCGTGCGCCTGTACTTCATGAACCCCGGCGCGCCGCAATTTGAGATCGCGGCGAACGGGTATAATGTGGAGCTGATTTCCGGTACGGTGAACGAAGGCGTGGTTGCGTTGTATATCAGCGGTTGCCAGCCGGGCAAAGGCGCCAGGGAAAGCCTGGATTACATGTATCCCAATTACCGCTGGCAGGTGCAGCTGATGAACCGTTGCAACAAGCGCAGTAGTATCGTGGATCTGTAAGGTTTCGGATTAATTTTCCTGCAGCTCGGCGGCAAGTGCCTGTTCTTTTTCCCATTTGCGGATCAGGCGGGCCTTGGCGGTCGTGAAGCAATAATCTTTCGCTTCCGCGAAGGAAATCCCGTAACGGCGCTCCATATCCCGGATATCGTCCGGGAAGCGGGCCAGCAGCTGGTCGTAATAGTGATCCAGCACGCTATCCGCCGGCACTTCAAAGGCGATCCTTACCTGGAACCGCCGCATCAGCGCGGCATCGATGATTTCGGGATGGTTGGTGGCGCAGATGAGCAGGGATTTTTCGGGATAATAGTCGATCAGCTGGAGGAGCGTATTCACCAGCCTGCGCATCTCCCCTACGTCCTGCGCATCGTTCCCCCGCGCTTTGGCGATCTGGTCGAACTCGTCGAGGAATAACACGGCATTTTCCCGCGCGGCTTTGTCGAACACCTGCTTCAGGTGCTGCGACGTTTCCCCGATGCGGGCGCTGACGATATTGCTGAGATTGAGGATGTAGATGTTTTTATGCAGCGCATGGGCCAGCGCCTTGGCCGTCATGGTTTTCCCGCAGCCGGAAGCACCGTGCAGCAGGAGCTTGTTGTTGACCGGTAACCCGTATTGATGCAGCTCGGCGATGTATTGATGTTCCCGGATGAGTTGCCGGCACATCTGCCTGCTGTCGTCGTCGAGGAATACACTGTCCAGCTGCACCTGTTCCCTGTCATGAATGATCAGATCCAAAATATTCATAGCCTGCAAAGTTCGTAAAATTATGCGACCGGTTCCTCCCCTGCGCGCTGCGCCTGGTTTTTAGCGATCCGGTACTTGAAATTGAGCCGCGGGGCCTCTCCCACGTAAGCCACGCTTTCTTCCGCTATCTTTTCCGCACCCAGGCGGGTAATGGCGACCTGGGAGCGGATATTGGATGCGCCGATATGGAAATACACCTGGTCTACATATTGGAACAGGTAATCCAGCATCATTTTTTTAACGGCCTGGTTGATGCCTTTTCCCCAGCAATCCCGGCTGTAAAAGGTGTATCCTACAAAGATGGAGTTGTCACTTTCATCGAACGCATACATCCGCGTGCTGCCGATCATCCTGCCCGTTTCTTTGGATATAATGGCGAAAGCGCCCCCGCTTTGCATTGCGCCGTCGAAGAAGTTCCGGAACACCGGTTCCTGCCAGCGGTCCTTATTGGGGTGCTGCTCCCATATTTTAGGATCTGCGGCCACGGCGTACAATTCCGGTAAATCGGCTTCCTGCAGCGGCCGGAGCTGCACGGATTCGTTTTCGAGAATGGGTTGGGTATGGAATGCCATCGATATTCGTTTAACGGAAAGCGGGAAATCCCCGGCAAATGTACTTTGGTTTCGCATTACCGTGATGGTCCAGTTTTGAAAAATTGGGATGGCCAGCCCGGGTTTCTTCGCGCTCAACCCTCTTTCCGCACCGGGAGATACTCCAGCACTATTTTGCCGCTCTTATAGGCCGTATGATTTTCCAGTTTTAATTGCGTGGTACCCTTGAAGATGGGGAGCCCCTGCCCGATGGCCACTGGATTCAGGAAGATGTAATAAGCGTCGACCAGGCCGTGGCTGATGATCTCGCCGGCAAACGTGGCGCCGCCGTACGCGATCATATCCTTGCCCGGATGCTGTTTCAACTCCCGCACCACCGTGGCCAGGTCGCCATTCTCCACCCGAAGGTTCCGGCCGGGCATGGAAGTCAGCGTCTTGCTGAAAACGATCTTCTGCATATTCACCATCCGCTGCGCCAGGGGCTGTTCGCCGCTATCGGGCTGGTTGTCGACCACGCCTTCCCAGTATTTCACGAAGCCCGGGGTCATTTTGCGCCCCATCAGGATGGTATCGCAACTGTCGGCCAGCGCAATGACCTTCTGCATCCCGGCCGGGTCGATATCGCCGGAAAGCCACATCCAGTCCATCTGCCCTTCCGGGCCCGCAACAAATCCATCGAGCGTCAGCTGCACCTGTAAGATTAATTTCCGCATAACATGGTATTTAATGGTGAGATTCAAAGGTAAACCGCCAGGATGGCTGGGATCAGGGGGAATTACGACAAATAGCAGGCGGATTGCGCCCCGGCGCTTTGGGGCACAAAAAAACACCTGCGGAGCAGGTGTTTGCGTAATTTTTAACGATATCTATCTGTTAATCAATCAGTTTTACATTGGCCGCGTTGTAGCCGCGCGGCGATCTTTCCTTGGTGAAAGTCACCTTGTCTTTTTCCTTCACCGGCTGCGACAGCTGGTTGTTGTGGAAGAAGATACTATCTTTTGAATTGTCTTCAGTGATAAACCCGAAGCCCTTCGTGGAATTGTAGAAAGAAACAAACCCGGTGCGGGTAGTATCTTCCGGCGGCCTGGACCTTACTTTGGCCATAGCTGCCAGTTCGTGCAACGGAACGCTTTCGGTGCCTCCCTTAGGCGCAAAAGGAGTAAGGTTGCCGTTTTCGTCCACGTAAGCCAGCATGTCTTCCAGGCTTTTGCCCTTGTCGTTGTTGGTCTTACGGAATCTCATTTTCTCCGCCTTGTCTAATTTTGCTTTTGCTTTTTTGTTGTTCTTTTCCTTTTTTGAAAAAGTTTCACCCATGTTTTGTGGTTTTAGTGATGCCGCATTATTGCGATAAAAAACTTATTTGGACGAGCTTCCCATTGGCAGCACGGGCTGCATTTGGAAATCTCCGATGTATCGGACCCGATATTTTACTGATGTCACGTTTCGATATTACGCAGGCCCCTCGAATTGCCGTATAAAACATGCCATCGTAACCGGCAGCTGGAAAAGCGAAGACTGAGGAAGAAGAGGAGTTATCCGGGACTTATTCAGAAGTAGCTGAGGCAGTAGCCTGTGCAATGATGCAAAGATACGACTTTTTATCGGTAATCCCCGGATAAACGGTAAACAACCACCGGTTGCACGAAAACAACAAGCCCCGCCGTTACCAAAGCGGTTGCAGCTGCACTTCCACCGCCTCTTCCACCTGGTCGCTATCCAGTCCGCGGGTAGCCGGTTTGGCCGCCGGCCTTTGGGCCCTGACGATCACTTCCATTTCGAAATCCACCTTTTGAGTCGGGAGCGCATGCTTGCGTACCCCCTCGTGGTCGAAATCGCCGCGGATGTCGGTAAAACTGTTGATGACGGTGCCTACCGGCTTGTCTTCCACGTCTACCAGGTACCGCCCCACGATCCCCGCCACCTGGGTCACGATATCCAGCGCTGCGCCAACCGGGCTGCCGGCGGAGGCCATTCCCGCCACCGTTCCCATGAGGGTCTTGTACTCCTCGTCATTTTTAAGGCTGGTCAGGATCTGCCCGGTATCCCGCAGTCCTTTTTTGCATTTGATGACGGAACACATCGTATGGATCTGTTTAGGCGGCTGCCTGGCCGTTTCGTTCTGCTGCCAGTAGAAAATGGTCTTGTTGATGGGCAAATGCTCGTTGTCGCCGATCCGCGGGAAACCCTGCAGGTCGATCCCGCCTACCAGCTGGTTACCAATATCGCTGACCACGATGGTCAGGCAATAGAGCTTCGAAAAGCCGGGGAAAGGAAAGAAAGGCTCGGTATTGTTGTCTTTCACAAAAGGCGGCAACAGCCGCAGCTCGATACCGGTAAGCTTGCCGGAAGTGGGGATCGCGCGGGACAGGCGGCCTGATGGTGTAAATACGGCGCTGGTCGCAGGGTCGAGGAAATCGATGCTCATGTTTTTGCTGTTTATGGGGTTTATAAATCGTCTGAAATTGTAAATCCGGGGAAATATGGTCCAAACCGTTGCTGCTATTGGGGATCAATACCATCAATTTAGAAATTATCCGGGAGAATAACAAGAATGGGCCGCCGCACTTGAATTTGAAATCCGTTCTGCCTACCTTTGCCCTGGTGAAAAAGTGCCTGGCTGTCATATTACTGATTGCTTACATCACTTCCGGTGCGGAATTACGGGAGCTGATGAAGCTGCCCGTGCTCATCCAGCATTACCAGGAGCACCGGCAGCTGGACGGTGGCATTACATTCACCCAGTTCCTCATCGACCATTACAACAACATCCCCCATACCGATAACGACGAAGAGCGCGACAACCAGCTGCCTTTCAAAAAGGTGGACTCCAGCATCTTCAGCTCCCCGGTGGTGCCGGCATCCTTCGCCGCCGAGCTCCGCAAGCCGGTAATACCCCTGGCTTTGGACGAGCCTTATCCCAAAAACGATAACCTGATACCTTCCGCCAATATCAGCAATATCTGGCAGCCTCCCCGTTCCGGACGTAACAGCATCGTGTAGGACAAGCCCCTTCCGGCGGCCTGTCCCGTTACCTATTTCCGGATTTTTATTCAATCAGTAATTCATGTTAAACCGAATTATAGGGTTTTCCGTCAGGAATAAACTCGTCATTGCGTTATGTACCATCGCACTGATCATCTACGGCATTTTCGAACTGTTCAAATTGCCGGTAGACGCCGTGCCGGACATTACCAATAACCAGGTGCAGATCATCACCGTGGCCCCCTCCTACGGCGCAACCGACATCGAGCGCCTCGTCACCTTCCCCGTGGAGCAATCCAGCAGCAATATTGCCGGCATCACCGAAATCCGCAGCTACAGCCGGTTTGGTTTGTCGCTCGTAACGCTGGTATTTGATGATGACGTGGATATCTATTGGGCGCGGCAACAGGTGTCCGAGCGCCTGGCCGTTATCCAGGAATCCATCCCCGACGGGATCGGCAAGCCCGAGATGGGGCCTATTTCCACCGGGCTGGGTGAAATCTATCAATACGTGGTAAAGCCGAAGAAAGGTTATGAGGGAAGATATGATATCACCGAGCTGCGCACCATCCAGGACTGGATCGTGCGCCGGCAGCTGCTGGGCGTGAAGGGCGTGGCGGAAGTGAGCAGTTTCGGCGGCAAGCTGAAGCAATACCAGGTGGCCGTGAGCCCGGGTAAACTACAGGCGCACGGCGTTACCATCGCCGATGTGTTCAAAGCGCTGGAAACCAATAACGAAAATACCGGCGGCGCCTATATCGAAAAGCAGGCGGCCGTTTTGTATATCCGCAGCGAAGGGCTGATCGGCAGCAAGGAAGATATCGGGCATATCGTCATCAAAAATATCGCCGGCGGCTCTCCCCTGCTGATCCGCGACGTGGCGGAAGTCACCATCGGGGCTGCTACGCGCTACGGGGCGCTGGCGTACAATAACGAAGGCGAAGTGGCCGGGGCCATCGTGATGATGCTGAAAGGCGCCAACAGCAATGTGGTCATCGAAAACATCAAACAAAAGATCGCGGAAATCCGGGAAACGTTGCCGGAAGGGATTGAGATAGAACCCTTCCTCGACCGGACCGACATGGTCAGCAACGCCATTCATACCGTGGAGGTTAACCTCATGGAAGGCGCGCTCATCGTGGTGTTCGTGCTCGTAATTTTCCTGGGGAACCTGCGCGCGGGGCTGCTGGTGGCTTCTGTTATCCCGCTGTCCATGCTCTTCGCCATCATCATGATGAACCTTTTCGGCGTCAGCGGCAACCTGATGAGCCTGGGCGCGCTGGACTTCGGCCTGATCGTGGACGGCGCCGTCATCATCATCGAGAACTGCCTGAGGCGCTTCGCCGAGGCCCAGCATCAACAG
>NZ_CALNBI010000150.1 GCF_937874145.1 uncultured Chitinophaga sp.
GTATACCGTAGCGTTGCCGGAACCCGGCGTACGCTCGCGCTTGATGTTGCCGCTCAGCCGAAGGAATGCCTTGATATGTTTGTGCAGGTTCATGTCCAGGTTGGAACGGTAATTCACCCACACGTTATTGGCGTCGGATTTATACTTGTCGGTATCGATGTTCCACTGCCCGCCCTGGTGCATCACGTTCAGGTTGGAGAAGAACTGCACCCGGTCGTTGCCGCCGGACAAGCTCACATTGACGCGTTCCATCTTCGCCTGGTCCCGCATGTACCGGTCGTACCAATTGTTCTCGGGATACAGGTTACGGTCAGATCCGGTCCGGAAACCTTCCACCTGCGCTTCGTTGAACGCAAAGAAATCGCCCCGACCGTCGTTCTTCGCCGCCTGGTTGCGCAGGGTGGCGTATTCGTACGATCCGATGTAAACAGGCCGCGTGGTCACTTCCTGTACCGACTGATCCAGCCGTACATCCACCCGCAGCGGCCCTTTCGTTCCGCGTTTCGTCGTTACCACAATAATGCCGTTAGCGCCCTGGATACCATACAATGCCTGCGCCGAAGCGTCTTTCAATACCGACACTGATTCAATCTCTGCCGGCGTGATATATTCCAGGGTTTGCCCGCTGTTGTAGGATACCAGTGTGCCGTCCATGATCACCAGCGGTCCCTGCCTGCGGGCGGAGGACAATCCGCGGATGAACATATCGGTACCGGCGCGCGATAATTCGGAGCTGGATTCATGGGTATACAATCCCGGCAGGCGGCCTGCGAAAGTCATTCCCAAATTGGCCACCGGCGCACGCTCCAGCTCTGTCCCGGAAACGGTGGCCACTGCCCCGGTGAGGCCGCGGCGGTCGCGGGAGGTATAGCCCATGTACACGGGCTCGTCGAGCTGGTGCACATCTCTTTTCAGTACGATTTGGATATCGGAACCGTTACCGGGCGCCAGGGTGTCGCGGAGGTAACCGCGCACCCAGGCCGTCAGCGACAGCTGGCTGGTGCTGAGCGGCAGGGTGAATTGACCGTTGGCGCCGGTGGCGGTGCCGTTCCGCCCGTCGAGCGTTTGAACGGAAACGCCCGCGAGCGGGCGGCCATGAACGTCGGTAACACGGCCGTTGCGTACGCCCTCCTTCTCCTGCTGAGCGGCGGCGGGGAAGGCTGCGCAGGCAAGCAATGCCGCCAGCGCGAATGTATGTTGAAGTCTTTGTTGCATGTGATTCATATTGCAGTCAGAAAAACGATCCCGTGCTTACCAGCCGGGGTTTTGCCAGTTTTGCCCGGTGATGGAGCGGAGGCGGTTGGCCTCATCCAGCGGCAGGGGGAAGTACAGGAACTTCGCCGTGTAATTCTTGCGTTCCACTTCCCTGACAGGACGGCGTTTGTAGGTATAGCTGCCGTCTGCGTTGCGGGTGATCTCCATGGCGGTAACCCATTTATCGGTCCTGGCCAGGTCGCCTCCCGGGGCCGTCCAGCGGCGCACGTCGAAATAACGGTTTTCTTCCAGCGCCATCTCTACCCTCCGCTCGTTACGGATGCGGGTGATGAGCTGTGCTTTGTTGAGGCCAGCGGGGAGATCGGGCATGCCGGCGCGGGCGCGGATCTCGTTGGCTGCGGCCCTTGCTTCATCCAGCTTGCCGGCTTCAGCGGCGGCTTCCGCGAAGTTCAGGATCACTTCGCCCAGGCGGTACCATTTGTGCGGAGCGCCCGCCACGCCGTTATCGTCTCCCGAAGTCGGGTACAGGTATTTGCGTTCGTAATAACCGGTACGGGTGGCGCTTCTCCTGGCGGCATGGATGCCGGTGAAAGGCTCGCCTACATAGGTGGTGATGATGCGGGTACGGTTGCCGATGCCGGCGGGATAATTCTCCGGAGACTCGGATGTTTCCGCAAAACCCCAGCGCGCCTTCCGTTTGGAACCATTGTAGTAAATGGTGGCATAGAAACGGGGGTCGCGGTTGGCATACGGATTAGCCGGGTCGTACATCGTGTTGTCGGGATTGTAATTGGGTTGCGTGTGCTTTTCGTCGAGGTAAGGATTGTCCTGCACGAGCACGGGCTTGCCGTCGGAAGTTTCGTAAGCGTCTACCAGTTCCTGCGTGGGGCAGGTGCCGGACTTGTAACCGTTTTGCGCGCCGACGCCGTCTACGTGGAAAATATTACCGGTATTGCTGCGGTGCTGATAGATGGTTTCCTTGTCGATCGGGTTGTCCTGGAATTTCATCGCCTGCGTGAAGTATTCGTTGTACATGGCGGTGTGCGGGTTGAGGTTAGGCCCCAGGTGCGCGTCTGGCACGAGGTAGAGGTGCGGCAGGTTCACCTTGTTGTAGAGCTCATACCCGTTGGCGCGCAGGCTGGCCAGGGCTTGCTTGTTGATGTTGTAGGCTTCTTCCCAGTGGTTTTGCCCGAGGTTGTAGAGCGGGCTGGCGGCGAAGAGGATCATGCGGCTTTTGATGGCGGTGGCCAGCGCTTTGGTGAACCGGCCGCTTTCGGCGTCTACCGTAATCCGCCAGGGAATTTCCGGCGTGGCCAGCGCGGCATCGCAATCTTCGATGATGAATTTCGCCACTTCGTAATAGGTCGCTTTCTTCAGGTTGGAGAAATCGTCCGTGAATTTGTGCGGTACTTTTTCGATGGGGATGGCAGGGCCATACCACAGCAGCAGCTCCGTATAATAAAACGCGCGGAGCAGGTGCGCCTCGCCTTTCCATCGGCTGCGGTGCGCGGGATCGTTCACCGTGGCCGTATCAATCCGGCTGAGGAACAGGTTGATGTTGCCGATGGAGTTCCAGTAACGGTTCCAGTAGTTGCCGTTGCCCTGGTCGATAGTGGCGGGATTGTCGAGCGGATGCGCACCCGGTGCGGCATCGCCGTTGTACATCCTCCCGGAAATCAGGGTGGGCTCTGCTTCCGCGTCGGTATCCCAGGAATCATCGGTCAGGTTTACCGGCCCGCGGGAAGTAAAGAAATATCCCAATCCCTTGCTCGGTACGTTGGCGTAGCAGGAATTGAGGAATGCCGCTACTTTATTGTTGTCGGTGAATATCTCGTCCATATTGAGCTTCCCGTCCGGCGCCATATCCAGCGCCTTGTTACAGGATACGGCCGCTACGGCGCATATCAGCAGAAAGGCATATATCGATTTCATGTTAGACTAGTTTGAATGATCAGAATGAGGTGTTGAAACCGACGCTGAACGTCCGCGTGATCGGGTACCCGATGGCACCGTTCCCTTCCGGGTCCAGGTGCGTCATCACGAAGTTTTTAGACCAGGTGATGAGGTTCTGCCCGCCAACATGCACCCGCGCCGTGCGCAGCCCGATGGGATTGATCCACGATTTCGGCAGGTTGACCGCTACTTCCGCATTCCGCAGGCGGGTGAAGGCCCTGTCGGTTATGAAGAAATCGTTGGCGGTGAAATTGGTGTTGGATTTGGTGCTGAGCGCGGGATAAGTGATCTTCTCCCCCGCTGCGTAGCGCTCCGGCGTCCAGGCGTTGCGGTGCATATCGAAATAGGTGCCCTGCTTGATGATCTCATACACCCCGTTGTCGGAATAGCGCCCGGTGTACTTCCCTACACCCTGGAAAAACAGCGTCACATCTATCATCTTCCAGGTGGCGGAGAAGGTAGCGCCCCAGGTGAAGCCGGGAATGTGCGTATTGCGCAGCGGCTGCATGTCTTTGTCGTTCACCACGCCGTCGCCGTTCAGGTCTTTGTAGATGAAATCCCCTACGCGCGGGCTCCCGAAGCCGTACGTCGTTTTCGCGAGATAAGCGTCCAGCTCCTCCTGCGAATTGAAGTAGCCGTTGCCGTTGCTGCGGTCGATCTGGTAACCCCAATACTGGCCCAGCCTGTAACCCGTGCGGCGCAGGCGGTAAGCGTACGATTCGTCGTTGATCGCCTCGTCGATAAAGCGCACTTCATTCCGGTTGGTGCCGTAGTTGCCGCGGAACTGCACGAACCAGTCGCGGTTCAGCTGGCGGTGATATTCCAGTTCTATTTCCATGCCCTTATTGAAAATCTCACCCATATTCACTTTGGGAATATTGCCCAGCGGTACGCCCTGAATTGCGGGAATAGTACCGCGGGTGATGAGGATCCTGCTGCGGTCTTCGGTATAATAATCGAAGGTGATGGACAGATCGCGGAAAAGCTGGAGATCGATGCCGATGTTGCGCTTCAGCGCCTCTTCCCAGGTAATGTCCGGGTTGCCGAGGAGGCCCTGGTTCACACCCTGGCCGAGGCCCAAACTGCCCAGCGGCCCGCCGCCCATGGTGATATTGCTCTGGTACAGGAAACGGGCGGCGCCCATCTTGTCGTTCCCTACCTTGCCATAAGAACCGCGCAGCTTCAGCGAGGTAATGATATTGTTGCCTTTCAGGAAAGCCTCATTGCTCACCACCCAGCCTACCGAAGCCGCCGGGAAGAAGCCGTAGCGCTTGTTGGGCGCGAACTGCTCCGAACCGTTATACCCCGCATTCACTTCCGCGAGGTAACGGTTATCGTAACCGTAGGTAGCCCTTCCGGAAACACCAATCACGTTGAAAGGAATTTCCCCGCCGGTAGACTCCCAGTAATCACGCTGCGCCAGCACCATGGCCGATACATCGTGCTTGCGGGCAAACTGCCGGGCATAGTTGATGCGCCCCTGCATGTTGATATTGTAACGCGAATCCGCGCCCTTGGCAAGCCCCAGCCGGTTCTGGCCCGTGCGCTTGATGGAATACACCAGCTCGTCGGTGGCGTAGTTCACCTGCGCCAGGTACAGCGGCTCCAGCTTGCTGCCCTGCATGGCGGTAGTGCCGCGCGAGTCGAACGAGATCATGCCGCGCATGCTCAGCCCCGGCGTGATCAGCTTGCCCAGATCCCAATCCAGCCCCAGCGAGCTGTTGAGGTTCGAGCGCACTTCATGCCGGTAACCCTGGCGGTTCATCACTTCGAAGGCCGACCGGTCGAGGTACCCCGGATCGATGATCGCGCCTTCCGGCACACCAAAGCCCGGCAAAGCCGTAGGCCCCGGCGTGATCGGCAGGATCGTCTGTGCCTGGTAAATCAGGTCGGAGATCATCCAGTCGGTGCTGCTGTTCGGGTATACGTTGGCCGAAGGCATATTCACCCTTTCGATGTAGCTGCCGATATTCAGAAAGCTCTTCAGCGAATTGGAAATCTTGTAATCGAGGTTGGAACGGAAACTCCAGCGGTCCATCTTCGCCGATGGGTCGTAACCCAGCTTCGATTTCGGCTCCACATTGAGGTTACCGCCCTGGTGGAGGTAGTTGGCGTTGGCGAAATAGCTCACCTTCTCCGTACCGCCGCGTATCCCCATGTTCACCCGTGTCTGCGGGGCAAAACGTTTGATCAGCTCGCGGTAATAGTCATGGTCGGGATACATGTACCGGCGCACCCTGGCTTTGGCCTCGAAATCCGGATCGTTGGGATCCAGCCCGATAAGCGGATCCTTGTATTTGGCGATCACATCTTCCGGAAATGGCGCCTCGGTGATCCCGTCGTTTTTGGACGCTTCATTGCGCAGGCGCATGTAATCCACCGAATGCAGCCGTGCAGGCTCATGCGTGAAAGATGCCCAGCTCTGGTCCACGCTCAGGCTCAGCTCCGCTTTACCGGGCTGCCCGCGCTTGGTGGTGATGAGGATCACCCCGTTGGCGCCACGCACACCATAAGCCGCCGTGGCGGATGCGTCTTTCAACACCGTAATGGTTGCCACCTCGTTCGGGTCGATGGTACGGATGTTGTCGCGCGGAACGTCGTCGATCAGGATCAGCGGGCTTGCGCCATTGGTCGTGGCCACGCCGCGGAGATACAACGTGGCATCGTCGCGGCCGGGCTGGCCGCCGGCAGACTGGATGGATGTGAGGCCGGGAAGCTTGCCCGCCAGCGCTACGGCAAGGTTGGCGGAAGTCGTCATCCGGATGTCTTCGGAGCTGATAGAGGATACCGCTCCCGTCACCGAAAGCTTCTTTTGCTGCCCGTACCCTACCACCACCACCTCGTTGAGGTTTTCGTTGGTGGCCGGGAGCCTGACCATCAGCTGCTCCCTTCCGCCTACCGCCACCTGCCTGGACTGGTAGCCCAGAAAGCCGAAAACGAGCACGGCGTTGGAAGGAACACTGAGGCTGAAGCGCCCCAGCGCATCGGTTTGCCCGCCGATGCTGGCGCCCGCCACCCGCACCGTCACCCCCGGCAGCGGCGTAGCGCTGGCGGAATCTGTGACCGTGCCCGTAACGGTTATTTTGTTTTGCGACCGGGCCGGCAAGGCAAAAAGCATCACCGCCAGGAACATATAGCATGTTGCCCGGAATCGAGTATACAGTTTCATCATGACGTGGATAATTTTTCTTTTACATGTTGTGGATTTGTTGACGATATACCTGGGATTATTCAGAGAAAGCGTAATTAAACCTGCCGGCAGGCGCAACATCCCCGTTCACGAGAAAGTCCATGATGTTGCCTTGCTCCTGCATATTATCCGACCATTTGAATTGAAAGCGGAGCGGCCCCTGGCCGAAGTATTTCCGGGGTATGCGCACTTCCATCCGGTTCCCCTCATACCGGTACTCCACCTCCGCCAGTTTGTTCCATTCCCATCCGGAAGCGCTTTGTTCGAGGATGGCCTTCTTTCCCGGCGGCTGCCGGTTCACGGCGAGGTCGTAACCCTCCCAGCCGGTTTTGGCGTTGCCGTCGGTATCGATGAACAGGCGCATCCAGGCGGGATCGGTATGCGGGGTGAGCGGCGCGGAAGTTTCGATGTAGAAATACACATGCTGCGCGTCGCGGGCCACACGGGCGGCCGTCAGGTCGTTGCGGCCGGTGGTGTTGGTGTAATGCGTGCCTTTGAAACCGTCATGGTCGCGGTGGCCGGTATTGCCTTTATGCGCGCGGTACACGGGTGTTACCCGGCCCCAGTCGGAGAAGCGGCCGTCGATTTTGATGGTTTGGGGGGAAGAGGGTTTTTCTTCCGCCGGCATGCCTTTGAACTTCCGGATGTTTGCTACCAGCTGGTAGTAGTAATTGTCGCCATGCCCGCCTTTCATGGGCTCGATGTCACGGCTGTGCTCGGTATCGAACTGGTCGGGGAAGGCGTTGGGTTGTTTCATCCATACGTCGTACCGCCCCGCGATCCATTCATTCCAACCGGTCACGAACGCCAGCTCGATGTTCTGCCCCAGGGCGCGGTCCCACTGTTCCTGGAAGTTCAGTCCATACTGGTGCGCATCCGGCCGGGGATCGTGGCCGTTCTTATCGGTATAGCTGCGGCCGAAGGCGCCGGGCATGTTCATGGCGCTGAGGCCGTTGTGTTTCGTCCAGTTCTGGGAAACGCCGACGGTCATCTGCTCGAAGCTGCCGTCTGCATTTTGCACGAACCCGTGCTGCGGGAAGATCTCCAGCCAGCCCCAGTGGTCCTTGCGCTGGGGGCCTTTGTCATACACCGGCTGCCCGGGGCGGAAGGTGAAGAAATTCCGGATCTCGGGGTCTTCGATATTGTCGGGGTATGCCATCACGAGGGGCTTCCCTTTCCATTGGAACCAGAGGTCTTTGTACAGGCCCGGTTTATAAAGGTCGTTGTAAATCTGGTTGATGGCGCTGAGCGTGGCCTTGCTGGGGCCGAAGCCGAGCATGAAGGCGATCTGCGGCGTGCGGATGCCGTCGCGCCGCGCTTCGGTGAATACCTCGCAAAGCGCCATGTAGGCAGGCTTCCAGACGAGGTCGCCGTTGGTGGCGTCGAACATGATCATATCCACCCCGGCGTCTGCCAGCATCTCCGCGTGCTTGCGGATCACCCATTTATCAGAATTGGTATAGAACCCGAATAATGGCTCGTTCCAGAAGTTCATGATATTGGCCGGCCATCGCGGGTCTTTGTAATCCTTAATGGCATCGGGATATTTTTGCAGGAACGCGGTGGTGTTGTTCGGGGAAAGGTGCGCCTGGTGGTAATGCCAGGTCCAGTAGAAAATCCCGACGAACTTCCCCGCTTTCTCTGGCCCGGTTTCCGTGCTGACAGGGAGTTTCCGGCCGAGGGCGTCCGTTGCGGGCAGGTGGGCGGAATAGTTGCGCAGCGCTTCCTGCGCACGCAAGGGCTGCAGTAAGGACAATAGCAAACATAGACCGGCGGCCTGCCGGAGAGCGGATGTATACATACTAAAAAAGAATAAGCAATAGTCGGTGTCGCCCCCTTAGCTAAAAATGGCGCACAGTTTTTCATACGTGGCAAATCTGTTCTCGGCTGCTACAATGGCGGCGACAGTATTTTGCGCGTGGTGATGTTCATGTCTGTCGTAAAGACCGGGATGCTGCCCTCCCTGTTTCTTACCGCTGTCAAACCATTACCAGCAGGGCCTTAGGGCATTTTGTCTTCCTTATCAAGTCCGCATCCGTCTAACTGTTCTATCATTCAACGATTCAATAATACTCGAATAATTTCTCTCCCGCAACCTGCACCATCCTGCCTCCCATCCTGCACTATCCTGTACCGCAACCCCAATCCGGCTATGGTAGCGGATTTCAGGATTCGTCTCCTTTGATTTTTTTTAGCAGATCGAAAATATTCTACAAAAAGTTGCGCATACATGCCAACCGCTTATCCTGTTTTTCCTTTTTATTGCTGATGGAAAAACGGGTGCGTTGCCGCCGCAGGCGGATGTTTTGCGAGATAACGGGGAAACCTATACGATAAGTTGGCGTTACGGCTTCGCGCCTGCCCGTACCGCGTTAGGATGGAACGGCAGGTAGGATGCGGAAGGATCGGCGCCGGGCGCGTGCAGGATCAAGCCGGTGCAGAACATTTTCTGGTTGACTTCAAAAGATATCCCCTCCGGCGCGGTAAGCACCCGGATGGTATCCGGCCCGTCCTGGTACCAGGCCGTTTGTGTAAGGTCGAAGCTGCGCGTGAGGTCGGCGAGGGCGGCGCCGGAACCGGCCTTGCCGGAAGTCCGGTAGCCAGGCAGCGTAGTGCGGAACATCCGGATGCGGGCGGTATCTTCGACGCCCATATTCCGTTCGGTGTACAAGGCCGTCTGGTATCCTTTGGTTTTCCAGATGGCGAGCGCTTTGCCCATGGCGGCATCGCCGCTGTCGGCCTTGCCCATCCGGGCGAAGAAAGGCCCTGCATCCGCGCCCAGCTTCACGTCTCCTGCTGCCACTCCCGGCTCTACCAGGCTGTCGGTCGGAATATTCTCCACTACCACAGAATCGGTTACCGGCGGCACGGCATCGGCGTTATTGGTGTTGGGACCCGCATGGCAGGCGGCGGCCAGCACGGCCAGGGCGAGGAATGGCTGGAGGTTTTTCATGAAAGAAAAGGCAGCAAGAATCCTGCCATCAACACATCCCGAAAAGCTTCTTCTTGAAATTGATGACCGAAGGCCCCTCCGTACATCCGCCTACATCTTTGACATGTGCATCACCCGGGCGATGACCGATGATCCATTGGCCAGTAGGCACATGTTTCATGATAATTCCTGCATCGATCACGCTGCCTTTCTTACCGGACAAAGCGCCCCCGTCCGGCGGGCGCTGTTCCTTTACCGGCAACAGCAACAGCAACGATAAGGCGAAATGCATGGGGTGCGTTTTATCAAATATACAAATTCCCGCCTTTCCCGCCCGGCGGGCTTATCCGTCCGTTACGGCCGGAATCGGGAGGCTTCGGCAAGCCAATCCGCCATCCCGGTCAAAGCGCTATCGAATTCACCAACTGCGCCTGCTAACTTCGTTTCCCGGAACCAATGCACACCCCAATGAAATACCATGTACTATGGGCCTTCGCGCTCTTATCCCTTTCCGCCTGTTCTAAAAAATCGAAAAAAGACCAGCCCGAACCGGACAAACCGGCCGCTGTAACCGGCAAACCTTTCACCACGGCCAAAGGCGCCGCGGCCGGGCAAGTTGCCTGGGCCAATATCGGCGCGGCGGGCGGTACCCTGCAGTCGACGGACGACAACGTCACGCTCACCGTACCCGCCGG
Organism: uncultured Chitinophaga sp.; assembly: GCF_937874145.1. Lineage (GTDB taxonomy): Bacteria > Bacteroidota > Bacteroidia > Chitinophagales > Chitinophagaceae > Chitinophaga. Next base: position 9,986 of record NZ_CALNBI010000150.1, read on the forward strand.
CGCGGTGGCTGCCGACCGAACATTCCGCATCCAGGCGGTATCCAATACCCTCCGGCCCGACAAGCCCCTGCTGGCCTACCGTATTCTCCCGGAAGACGTGACGTTCACCAAACCCGTCACCGTTACCCTGAAATACAACCCCCAGGAGCTGACGCCCGGCGCGGAAGATATGCTCATGCTCGCCTACCAGGACGCCAACGGCACCTGGAAGCCCATGGCCACGAAGCTGGACAAGACCAACCACACCGTCACCGCTACCATGACCCACTTCTGCGACATCGCTTTTTACGAGGTGTACGAGCTGTTTGCGGCCAGGACAGAGCTCGCGGCCGGGCAGGAAGTGGCTTTGCGCTGCGGGGTGCAGGAGATCAGCCCCAACCAGGACTCGTTGCTGGCGCCATTGCAGCACCCTGTCGACGATGCCGGTTTCGGCCGCCTGGCCACCAGCCAATACGCCATGCTGCACGAAAAATACGCCGGGCGCATCTCCGGGTGGAAGGTGCTGAACGGGCCGGGAACGGTTACCGCCCAGCGGAACCCGCATGGCCTGGAAGCCAATGCTGTCTACAAAGCCCCGGCTACGGTGGCCGCGCCTTCGCATGCCGAGGTGGAAGTAACGCTGGAAGGGCTCCCCGGCATTAAAGACCCTTCCGCTCCGGACGGCGTCCGCAAGCCGGGCAAATTGGTGCTGCGGAAGCGGCTGGACCTGGTGCCGTCCGAAGGCTATACATTCATGAAAATCGTTATCAATGGCGTAGAAACTCTTATCTCGCCCCAGCAGCCCATGTATGCGGAATATGATCCCACGGCGTTCGCGCTGTTCGAAGCGGGCGTGAACGGGGGCGTCAGCTGCAAACTGGTGCTTACGAATCCCCAACCTGGCAGCTGGCCCTGCGGCCCGCAGGACGGCACCGCCACGGAAGCGTCGGTAGAATTCCATTTCGACCCGGTCTCCTTCGCCCTGTCGAGCTTTTGCCAGAACGTAGACGGCCGCCAGGTGACGCGGTACACCGGCGGACAGCTGGAGATCACCAAAGTGGGCAACGCCGGCGAGCCGATCGAGGGCACGTTCTCCGGGAATGTGTTCCGGGAGATCAGCTCTGTCAATTGCACCTTCCAGGAGTACGAGCTGCGGGTCACCTTTCGTTTCCTGAGGAATTCCTGATATATTTACCTGCAACTGTAACGAAGCGGCTCCCGGGCATGGGGGCCGCTTTTTTCATGTTCATGCGGTTCGTCAAACCAGGGCTGCGGATGGTCAACCAGGGGCGGTGCGGGTGCCGGGAAGCCAATATGTTTGTATCCTAAAACTTCCCTCGAAATGGAAACATCCACCCGCCAAAGTTACCTCGACTGGCTCCGCGTAGCCGCCATCGCCGGGGTGCTGCTGTACCACGCCGAACCCGATGTGCTGGGCACGCCCTTTTATGTGATGGAGCGGGTGCCCGGGCGGGTCTTCAACGACAAC